>CAZUTJ010000026.1:0-10061 GCA_964622875.1 uncultured bacterium | reverse complement strand
TTATATGGCAGGGGGAACGATAGAGATGTTCCGAACAGCATTCCCGCTTACTGATTGCGGGAATGACACGGGGTTTACCGAATATTTACGGGTCAGAAATCTATTCCCAGGCCCCGGAAATAACCGGCATAGAAGCTGATTATCTTAAAGGCCACATAGCCGGCAACAGCCAGATAGAGAATTACCGGAACGACATTATTGAGTAGGGTGATGGCCGCTTCCGCTTTGTCTTCATAGTAAGAAGAGACCTTGGAAAGCATCCCCTCTATTTTTCCAGCCTCTTCTCCCGTGCTTACCATTTGAATAACCATTTCCGGAAACACCCTGGATTTTTGCAAGACCTCAGTCACCCCTTGGCCTTTTTCAATAAGATGGATTTGTTCAAATATTCTCTGTTTGATATACTCGTTACCACAGGAAGAAGAAGCCAATTTAAGCGATGATTTGATGGAAATACCGGCTCCGCAGAGACTAGATAAGGAAGCGGTAAATCTAGTTAGCGCCAAACTCCGCCAAATTCCTCTGGATACCGGTATAGCCTGGAGCAAATAATCCCGTGCATATAAAACCACCTGGATGCGACCGCTGATCTTTACCGCCAGAAAAATTCCCAGACTGATACCATATACCCAGAGCAAGGCTCCTAATACTGCCTGCACATAGGGAATAAATCCCTGGAGAATTAATGTGGGTAGGGGAGGAATAAATATGGCTGCATGCAGGATAATCACCGGGTAGATCATCCCGGCTATCATCTTCCGGCGCCAGGCAGATACCTTCTCTCTGTAATCAGCCAGAAGGTTGAGTTTCTCTTCCAGGTTTCCGGACATTTCTCCGGCCTGAATTACCGCCCTCTCAAAAGGCGTAAAAAATCTACCCGGGGCGGAGATGGCCTCGGTAAAGGAAGAACCCTCTTCAATCGACCGACGGATAGAAAGAATTATCTCTTTGGTGGGCCTGTTTTTATGGCGGGACAATATTTCCAGGGCCCGCAAAATCTCAATTCCTGAGCCCAGGAGCGTAGCTAGTTGCCGGTAATCTGTAGCTTTCATATCCCATCTTCCCTCCTCTCCCCTGGTGGGAGGAAAATATTCACTAAAGCACGTCATTGCGAGGAGCGATAGCGACGTGGCAATCCCATCCTTACTTGTCATGCTGAATTTATTTCAGCATCTCTATGAGATTCCGAAACAAGTTCGGAATGACACGGGGTTTACTGAGCCCTTACCACCGAATACTTACCCCACCCGCAATCAAGTAATTGAGATAATCTCCTGAAAACGAGGGTAGTTGTCTTCCCAGATAGTAGTCTTCTCCGGCTCATAGGTAGTTAAAGGAAAAGAACGGCGCACTATCTCCCGTCCCTCGGCCAGGGAGGAGAGATCTCCCCGGGCCCGAGCCTGCATTAAGATGTTCCCGATAGCCGTAGCCTCTATCGGCCCGGCGACTACAGGAATACCCGTAGCCTCAGACGTAAACTGACAAAGGAGATGGTTCTGTGTCCCTCCGCCAATGATATGCAGAGTTTCTATCCGGTGACCGGAAAGTTCCCTTAGTTGCTCCAGGGTGAGCTGGTATTTCAGGGCTAAACTTTCCAGAATACAACGGATAATGCCTCCCCGGTCTTCCGGGAGGGGTTGAGCGGTTCTCCGGCAAAATTTAAGTATCTCCGCCGGCATGTCCGCCGGGTTAAGGAAAGCCTCATCATCGGGGTCTATGAAAGCAAGAAAAGGTCTGGCTTCGGCAGCCAGGCGGGTAAGCTCAGCGTAGGAAAGGGACTCTCCCTTCCTCTCCCAGGCGCGCCGGCATTCCTGGACCAACCACAGCCCGGTGATATTTTTCAAGAGGTGGAAGCTTCCCTCCACCCCTCCTTCGTTGGTGAAGTTATAACTTAGAGCTTTCTCATTTATGATGGGATGGGAAATCTCCACTCCCAGGAGGGACCAGGTCCCCGAGCTAAGATAAGCCCATTTATCTCCCCGGGCCGGAACAGCCGCTACCGCAGCAGCAGTATCATGGCTGGCGGAAGCAATTACCGGAAGTGAGGAAAGGCTCATCTCGCGGGCAATTTCCGGAAGAAGGTTGCCCACAAGTGTCCCCGGAGCAACTATCTCCGGCATAATGTGAACCGGTATGTCCAGCTTCTCGAGAAGCGGCCGGGACCAGCTACCCTCCCGGGGGTCGTAAATCTGAGAAGTCGTCGCCAGGGTGAACTCCGCCACCTTCCTTCCGGTAAGAAAAAAATGAAAGAGGTCAGCCATCATTAACAGGCACTCAGACATTTTAAGGAGGGGAGATTGGGAAACAACCAGGGAGAGCAATTGATAGAGGGTGTTGATTTTCATAAACTGAATCCCGGTGCGTTGGAAGATTTCTTCACGCCTAACCCGCTGGAAAGCTTCCTCCAACATACCGTCAGTACGACTATCCCGATAGTGATAAGGATATCCCAGGAAGGTATCATCTTTTCCGAGCAGTCCAAAATCCACTCCCCAGGTGTCGCAACTAACTCCCGCTAACTGCCGATTACTCTCATTAACAGCCAGAGATAACCCTTTTTTTAGCTCCTTAAAGAGATGAAGAGTGTCCCAGTGCATCCGTCCGAGGATGACCACCGGGCCGTTGGGGAAGCGATGAAGTTCTTGCAGGGTTAGCTTAGAGCCATCGTATTTGCCCAGAACCGCCCGACCGCTTTCCGCCCCTAAATCAAAGGCTAAATAATTCTTCGTCTTCATCTTTACTTAATCCTTCACCTTCTTAAAACATAAAGCATAAACCACAAGATTTCACCAGATTTACACAGACAAGAATTAAGATTTAATTCGTAAAATTCAATCTGGTGATAATCTGTGAAATCTGTGGTTATAAGTTTTTTTTAAGCAATGTCTTTCGATAATCCTCGGCCTCTAAGTTTCTAATTTCTTCTACTTCTTTCTTAGTTAAAAACCGGGGTTTTCCCACCGTCAGGGAAGTTAGGAGAATGCGAGCGGCATCCTCTATGAGTTCGGCCCGACAGAAGGCTTCTTTCAGGTTGGCCCCTACGGTTACTGCTCCGTGGTTTGCCAAAAGGACCGCCTCATGCTCTTTAATAACTGTTGTTACTGCCTTCCTGATCTTCTCCCCCGCGGGGATGACATAATCTATTACCGGGACCTCTCCTAAAAGAGCCACAAAATCAGGAAACATGGCTTCAATTTTCACTCCCGCACTTGCCAGGCCGATGGCTAAAGGGGGGTGAATATGGATGACAGCTTGAACATCCTTTCGGACTAAATAGCACCCTAAATGCATGGAGACCTCACAGGTAGGTTTTAGCTGCCCCTCAACTATCTCGCCGGTCTTTAAGCTTACGCCCACATAATCTTCTTCTTTTAGCTCTCCCAGGGAATAACCGCTGGGGGAAAGATAAATGACTTCGCCGCAACGGGCACTGATATTTCCTCCCGGTCCGGCGGCTAAGCCTTTTTCCGTAATCATCTTGCCGTAAGTAACCAGTTCTTTTTTTATTTTTTTTGCCTTTTCCATAGAAATTACTCCTGGTAACTACTCAAAACTATGGCCACAAAGACACTAAGAGCACTAAGAGGACAGAATGATTCCAAATACCCCGTCAGACCTGCGGTCTGCCACCCCTTTATTAAAGGGGAATAAAAATATAAACCACAGGCCTGCCTGCCCCATTAACTAGAACATTTTCTGTCTTTACTCTGTCTGATGCACCGGCACTCTAGTGCTCTATAACCCAAATTTCTGTCAGGTGCATTTGAGGTAGTGTAGGGGCTTGTCCCCGTCGTCTACGCCCATAAAGGGCTACACTACATAAATGGTGCAAAACTAATATTACAGTTGCACTAGCAGCCGAGTAGTTGCTACTCCTTAATGTATCTCCTCCAGTAATCGACGCTAATTTTAAGGTCATCCAGGACATTGTATTCCATAGGCTCAAAAAAGGAATGGAAGATTTCTATAACCAGGAGAACCTCTTCCGCTCCCGAATCTTCAATGGCTTCTATTACCCGGGGAGCCTCTATTATTCCCCGTTTATTATATTCTTCGGTAAAGGGCCAATGCTTGCTTGACTTCCCGTCTGTCTGCTGGAGGTGAATAACCGGGGCTCGGGGAGCAAAACGACGCAACCAGGCATAAGGGTCCCTATCCTCCGGCCTTCCGGAAACAGCGGCCCCGTGCCCGATATCCAGGCAGAGCTTGATAGGAAGCGTCGCCCCTTCATTCATTCTCTCGTAGAGTTCTTCTGTTTCCGCTATGGTGCAGGGCATTTCCCGGGGCACAGACATAGCTTCAAACATAATATAGTCTAATCCCTCCTCCCTGGCCAGTTGAGAAAAATGGTGCCAGGTTTTCACTAATTCCTGCGTTAACTGCTCCTTTCTTTGGGGGTTTTCCAGGTCCCGAAAGGAGAACGAACCCAGAAGACTTCCCACCGCCTTAGCTCCCAGAAGGGGAGTCATCCTGATATAGTTTTCCCACCAGCGCCGGGCATCTTTTCTCATCTCTTCGTCATAATGGAGAAGAAAATGACACCAGTGAGGAGCAGTGCCGCTAAAAACACTGTGCATGGTGACCTCATATTTACAAGCTGCCTCCCGGGTCTCCCGGCAAAGTCTTTTTTTTACTTTCTCCTCTACTTTGGGGTCAATCAAGTCGGAGAAGAACTGGGCATATCTCAGGCCGAGTTTCTCTCCCACGATCTGAAGCCAGACCTCCGGTTCCGGGTAACGTCCGACGGCAAAGCAAGCATTCATTCCTAATTTTATTTTAGCCATTTGTGATATCCCTCTATTTTGTTAAATTCTTGCCACAAAGGCACGAAGACACAAAAATAACTCTAACAAACGTAATACTTTATGAAAAACAAATGCCTTGAATGGAAATCTAGCCCCAGCATTTACCAGGTAGAAACTTACCCAAACACAGAAGCGCAAAGCATTCTTTCTCCGTAATATCTTGCCGCTATTATACTGGCTTCTTTGTGCCTTGGTGTCTTAGTGGCATTTTTAACAAAGTACTGTTATCCTTTCAAATTTCAATAACAGCTTTGATAACCCCGCCCCGGCGCCTTTCCACCAACTGAAAAGCTTCCGGCAACCGGGATAAATTAAACCGGTGAGTGATAAGCGATTTTACCTCCACCTTTCCTTTGGCTATCAGGGAAATGGCTCTCCGGTAGAGATGACGGAAACGACGCACATTCTTTATCGTCAGCTCCTTTCTCCGGGCCGCCTGGAAATCCAGGGAAACCATATCTTCCCGGCAGATGCCAATAAGGACTACCGTGCCCCCCGGTCTGGCTAAGTGGATGCTTTCCTGAAAAGTTTCCGGTTCTCCGGCGGCCTCAAAGACAATGTCAACTCCCCGGCTGTCTGTCTCCTCTTTTATTCTCCGGACAACATTCTCCTTCCCGGAATTGATAACAATATCAGCCCCGTATTTCTGGGCTCGCCTTAAACGTTCGGGAATTAAATCCGTAGCCAGGGAAAATGAGGCCCCGGCGGAGATAGCACCCTGGAGAGTAAGAAGCCCTATGGAACCGGCGCCCAGGATAGCCACACTAGCACTATTCCGAACATTACCTAAATCAACAGCGTGCATAGCTACAGCCAGAGGTTCAATCATAGCTCCCTCGTTATAACTTAGGCGGGAGGGCAGGGAAAATACCAGGTCTGCCGGGTAGGACATATATTCCCGGTAGCCCCCCGGGACGGGAGGGGTCCCGAGAAAACGAATATCGGAACAGATATTGTAATGTCCTCTTCGGCAAGAAGGACAGCGATGACAGGGAATGCCTGGCTCAATGGCTACTCGCATCCCCGCTTCTATTCCTTTGACATTAGCGCCTATTTCTACTATCTCTCCTGAACATTCGTGTCCCAGAATATGCGGGGCCGTGACTATCTGGTCGCCGATACGGCCCTGAACGAAATAAGTGACATCGGAACCGCATACCCCCACCGATTTTACCCTGACCAGGACTTCATCAGGGGCAAAGGAGGGTTTTTCCCTCTCCTCCAGGCGAATATCTCTTATCCCATGAAGTAGCGCCGCTTTCATCTCATCTCCTGTCCGCCGGTAACATTTATAGCCTGACCGGTCATATAAGAAGACTGGTCGCTGGCTAAGAAAATGACCGCCCTGGCCACATCCTCATACTGACATCCTCTCCCCAGGGGAACCTGGGCCTCATATTTTTTCCTCACCTCTTCTTTGGAAATACCCCATTTCTTCGCATATTGGTCGTAGAGACTATTCACCCATAAAGGAGAATCAAGCAGATTGCCGGGGCAAATAGCATTTACCCTAATATTGTGAGAAGCTAACTCTAAAGCCAGACTCTGAGTGAGACCAATACCCCCAAACTTAGAAGCAGCATAAGCTGAGTTCCGGTAGCTGCCCTTTTTACCCGACTTAGAATTTATCTGAATAATTACCCCTCCCCTCTGTTCTTTCATTACCCGGGCCGCGGCCCGGGCACAAAGGAAATAACCGATCAGGTTAACCTCAATCACCGAACGCCAGTCCTTTGCCGAAAACTCTGTTATTTCTCCGGCGATAAGGAGACCGGCATTGCTAATGAGGATGTCAATTCTCCGGAACTCTTGCACCGTCCTTTTCACCAGCGTCTCCACCTGTTTTTCCTCCGTTACATCTACCGGGATAGCCAGAGATTTCCTTTGATATTTATTCTCTATTCTTCTGGCCGTCTGCTCAGCCTGCTTGTAATTAAGGTCAGTGATAACTGTGTAGGCACCTTCCCGGGCCAGTCCTTCAGCAATATGCTGTCCCAACCCTTGAGCGGCTCCGGTGACAATGGCCACTTTATCCTTCAGTTGCACCAGCTTTTCCTCCTTTTGACTTCTATGAACGGTTACCTCCTTCTTATGGTTTTACCACTACCTTTAAACCCCGACCGCTTCGGGTTAACTCTATCCCCTGAACGAGTTCATCTAAGCTGATAGTGCCGGTGATAAACTTTCCCATCTCTATCTTTCCCGAGCTGACCAGGGAGAGGGCTTTTTCATACTGTCTCTTAAAGGAAGCAAAGGCCCCAAACAGAGAGACTTCTTTATAATGGATTATATTGCTGTCTAAGGAGATGGTAGGTTTATCCCTGGGAAGTCCGGCAAAGAAACTAATACGTCCTCTTTTCTTAACCAGGCGGAGAGATTCTTCCTGGGCCGGAGGAGCTGAACAGGCGACGATAACCACATCAGCTCCGGAGTTATGAGTTAAAGAGAGCACCTTAGCAGTAACATTTTCTTCCCGACTATTGATAAAAGTATCCACGGAAAAACGTTTGGCTAAGGAAAGTCTCTCCTCTGAGATATCTACCAGGATAATCTTTTTAGCCCCTTGACTCTTAGCTAATTCCACATGCATACAGCCAATGGGTCCGGCCCCAAAAATAACTACCGTGTCCCCGGTCTTAATTTTTAAGTATTCCTGTCCATTAAGACAACAAGAGAGAGGTTCTACCAAAGAGGCTTCTTCAAACGGCAAACTGGAGGGAATTTTTATTATGTTTCCCTGCCTGACCGCCTCCGCGGGGATAATCATATATTCGGAAAAACCGCCCGGATAATGATATCCCAGAGCCTTAAAATCAAGACATAGATTATGTCTTCCCTGCCGACAAAATTCACACTGGTTGCAACCCACCGGGGTAACCAAAATCACCCTCTCCCCTCGTTCGTAACCACTTACCTTTTCCCCAAAATCCTCAATCGTTCCGGCAATCTCGTGACCAATTACCTGGGGAGGCACTACATTTTTCTGCCCCTGATAGTAGATACGCACATCTGTTCCGCAAATAGCGCAGGCCCAAACGCGAAGGAGGATCTCACCTTCCTGACAGCGAGGCTTTTCTCTCTCCTCTATCCTGATGTCTTCAGGGCCAAAATAGATAGCCGATTTCATTTTTCCCTCTTTCTAATGGGACCGGTACTGTCAAAAAACTTAACCACAGAGAACACAGAGAATGTTCAGTATTAAAGAATTACCAAAGATTCTTCTTCCTCCCCCCTGCGACCTTTTATAAAACTAATCTTTTTATCCCATCTTTTTAAAAATATAAACCACAAGATTTCACCAAATTTGCACAGAAAAAGAACTAAGATTTTTATTTTCTTTTGATTCTTAAAATTTAATCTGGTGATAATCTGGGTAATCTGTGGTTAATTTTAGTCTTTTTTTGAGAGCCCAGAGAATTAAATCTTACTCTGTGACCTCTGCGGTTTATTCTTTCATCTTTTATTTGACAGTATCATGGGATCTGGTGAGTACTTACGCGGTCTATATCTTAGCATCATCTCCTCCTCGGGGCAAGTAAAATTTTTTTCTGGTGTCTAATAAAGAGGAATACCGCATTTTCTCAGCGGAAATTTCCGGAAGAACTTGACAGAATTGCCAGGAGATGATAAATTTTATCCAGCCTTAGAAGAAACGTAAATACTCATCGGTGTGCCAAGCTGAACTCTTTAAAACCTAACCCGAACAAGTCGGAGGATGCCATTCTATGCTAAGAGGATTTTTAAATATTTGTACTGATGAAGACCTGAGGAAGATTCACCATGCTGCCCTGGAAATCTTAGAAAAAGTTGGTATGAAGGTTCCCAGCAACATGCTTTTAGACTTCCTTGAGGACTATGGCGTCAGGGTGGATAAGGTAAAGCAGTTGCCAAGTTTCCTCCTGAGATAATAGAGAAAACAATAGAGTTGGTTAGAAAGACAAAAGCTGGGAGGGAAAGCAAAAAAGATGTTTTGGTAACAAGGGAAATGTCGGAGGAATTCACCCAGGATTTCGGTTACGAATGCTTTTTTCTGTATGACTGGGATAGAAAAGAGAGGCGGAGGGCAACCAGGCAGGATGTAATTGAGATGATTCATTTGGGAGATGCCCTGGAAGAGGTAAGTAGCGTTGGGATGGCTGTCCTGGATTCGGAAGCGGACCAGAGGATAGAAGCCATTGAAGCATGTGAGTTGTTATACTTGCACACAAAAAAGCATCGCGGGTCAGGAATACGCACACCGGAGCAGGTAAAATATTTTATAGAAATCGATAAGATTCTTGGCTACGGGCCCTCAAATACTCATTTTGTCCAGGTAGGCCGATGCCTGATATCTCCACTCAAGTTTGGATTGGATGCCGCTAAGATATTTGAGGAATTAATCAAGAATAATTATACGGAAAAATTCTGGGCAGCCACTATGCCCGTAAGCGGGGCAACCTCACCGGTTACCATAGCTGGCAATATTTCCTTAGCCGCGGCGGAGATTTTAGGAGCGTGGTGTATGATGAAGGCCATCAATAAAGAAGCGCAGACAGAAGCAACAATAATCTCCGGAGCAATGGATATGAGGACAGGTAAAGCCAGTTTTGGTGCCCCTGAGGCAGCTCTTCAAGATGCCGGACTTTGGCAACTTTTTACCAGACTATACCAGACGAAAATCGGCTATGACCCTGGTGGATATACAGATGCAAAAATACCGGGAATTCAGGCAACATATGAGAAGGTATTTAAACAGATGGCCTTTGGGATGCTGGCTGGTATTGGCTTAACAATGGGGACTCTGGATGGAGCGAAGATGTTTTCTCCTGTTCAGGCTATGCTGGACTTGGAGTTCAATAAGGCTATGTGGAAATTTTTTAAGGGCCTAGAAGTCAATGAACAGACCCTTGCCCTTGAGCAGATAAAAGAGATAGGTTTCGGTGAAAGCAGGAGCTTTTTGGATTGTGAACATACCCTGAAGAACTTTAAAAGTGCGTTATGGATTCCGGAACTTCTGGATGGGACTATGTGGGAAAATGACCAAAAAGAACTTATGAAGGAGAGGCAGCTTCAAGAAAAAGCAAACGAGAAATGGAAGAGAATCTTAAAACGATATGAACCGCCGCCGCTAGATAAATTTAAAGCAAAAATGATCCATGAAGTGGTAAAGAGAGCTAGAAGTGAGCTAGCTTTTCCAGTCTTATTCCGTGAAGATTAGGCCGGGTGGTTATCATGAGTAGAGGAAGGATTCGGGAGTTAAGAGCAGACGACCTGGGA
>CAZUTJ010000025.1:0-10329 GCA_964622875.1 uncultured bacterium | reverse complement strand
CCGGAGATTCGATAATCTCCCCGGAAGGCTTAGTCATCAATCCTCTCATCCCGGCTAACTGGCGGATCTGGAGACGGCTTCCCCGGGCCCCGGAATGGGCCATCATATAGACGGGATTGAAAGAAAGCTTATCCGCCAATCCGTCAAACATGATGTCTTCAATCCTGTCAGTAGCATGGGTCCAGGTATCAATTACTTTATTGTATCTTTCTCCTTCAGTAAGCACCCCTTTTCTATACTGCCCCTGGACCTTATCCACCTCCCGGCGGGCTTGTTTGAGGATATCTTCCTTCTCCGGGGGTATCCTGATGTCATCAACACAGATGGAGATGCCCATAAGAGTGGCTATTTCAAAACCAGCCTCCTTGAGATTATCCAGAAGCTTAGCCGTCTCCTCATAGCCATACTTCCGGTAACAGAGATCAATGAGGTTGGCCAAAGCTTTCTTATCCATCTCTTCGTTGACAAAGGGAAGAGCGACTCCCAATATTTCATTAAAAAGAATCCTTCCCGTGGTAGTTTCCACCAATTGGCCGTCAAGTCGTACCTTGACCCGGGCCTGCAGTCCCACCTCTCCGGCCTCAGCAGCCAAAAGGGTCTCCCCGGCATCCGCAAAAGTTCTTCCTTCCCCCAAATCAGCAGATTTTTCGCTGGTCAAGTAGTGGCAGCCAAGAACAATATCCTGACCGGGAATAGTTATGGGAAAACCATTAGAAGGATTAAGAATGTTATGAGGGGAAAGAAGCAAAAGACGGGATTCCATTTGAGCCTCAATAGAGAGAGGAACATGGACTGACATGGTATCCCCGTCGAAATCGGCGTTAAAGGCCGCGCAGACGAGGGGATGGATATGAATAGCCTTCCCTTCTACCAAAAGCGGTTGAAAGGCCTGAATCCCTAAACGATGTAAGGTGGGGGCACGGTTGAGAAGGACGGGGTGGTCTTTAATTACCTCTTCTAAGATATCCCAGACCTCGGGTCTCACCCGTTCTACCATCCGCTTAGCGCTCTTCAGGGTATGAACGAATCCCCGCTCCTGTAACTTCTTGATAATAAAAGGCTCGAAAAGCTCCAGGGCCATCTTCTTGGGAAGCCCGCACTGGTGGAGTTTCAACTTCGGATCGACAACAATAACTGAGCGTCCGGAGTAATCAACCCTCTTCCCTAAGAGATTCTGGCGAAAGCGACCCTGCTTACCCTTAAGGGCTTCGCTCAGGGATTTTAGGGGCCGGTTGCCCGGGCCCGTTACCGGCCGCCCCTGGCGTCCGTTATCCAGAAGAGCATCCACAGCCTCCTGAAGCATCCGCTTCTCATTGCGAATAATCACCCCCGGGGTTACGGACTCCTGCAACAATTTTTTCAGGCGATTATTCCGATTTAACACCCGGCGGTAAAGATCATTTAAATCAGCGCTGGCAAATCTTCCTCCCTCTAAAGGAACCAGGGGCCGCAGGTCGGGAGGAATAACGGGAATAACCTCCATAATCATCCATTCGGGTTTGTTGCCGGATTGGCGAAAGTTTTCTACCGCTTTCAACCTCTTGGCAAGGCGGAGCTGCGTCTGCTGGGAGGAGCTTTCCGCAAACTCTTTCCTTAACTGCACAGACAGATTGTCTAAGTCGAGCTCCTTAAGCAGGTCCCGGATAGCCTCAGCTCCCGTTTTAGCCCGGAAATTACCGCCAAATCTCTCCCGATACTTTCCGTATTCCTCATCAGTAAGCAAGTCCATCTTTTTAACTAATTTCTTCTCTTCTTTAGTTAATCCGGAATCGTCAATAACCACATATTCTTCATAATAAAGGACACTTTCCAAATTGCGCAAACTCATCCCCAGGAGGGATCCCATCCGACTGGGCATAGTCTTAAAGAACCAGATGTGCGCCACGGGAGAGGCTAATTTGAGGTGGCCGAGCCTTTCTCTTCTCACTTTTGATTGGGTCACCTCCACCCCGCAGCGGTCGCAGACAATCCCCTTGTACTTAATCCTCTGGTACTTTCCACAGTTACATTCCCAGTCCTTGGTGGGACCAAAAATTTTCTCGCAGAAGAGCCCGTCTTTCTCCGGCTTAAAGGTCCGATAATTGATCGTCTCCGCCTTCTTTACCTCTCCCTTTGACCAGGACTTAATAGCCTCGGGGGAGGCAATGCTGATGGAAACGCTATCAAAAGATTCCGTCTCCGCCTTTTCTCGGTCGAGCCGGGCCCGACCCTCGGAAGTAATTTTTTTCCTTTCCACATTGACATCTAATCCTAAACCCTGGAGTTCTTTGATCAGAACATTAAACGATTCCGGCGTCCCCGGCCGCAGGGTATTTTCTCCCTTAACAATAGCCTCATATATTCTGGTTCGGCCGACGACATCATCGCTCTTCACGGTAAGAAGTTCCTGCAAAGTATAAGCGGCTCCATAAGCCTCCAGGGCCCAGACCTCCATCTCCCCCAGGCGCTGTCCTCCGAATTGGGCCTTTCCTCCCAGGGGCTGCTGGGTCACTAAAGAATAAGGGCCGGTGGAACGGGCGTGGATCTTGTCGTCAACCAGATGAGCTAACTTCATTATGTAAACATAACCAACAGTAATTTTTCCCTTAAAAGGTTCACCGGCACACCCGTCAAAGAGGACCGTTGTTCCCCGGCGCGGGAGGCCGGCCTCTCCCAGCATGTCTTTAATCTCTTCTTCTGTAGCCCCATTAAATACCGGACTGGCAACACGCAGACCCAGGGCCTGAGCGGCCCAACCCAGGTGAGCTTCTAAAATCTGACCTAAGTTCATTCGGGAAGGTACTCCCAAAGGATTAAGGACTATCTCCACCGCCGTCCCATCGGGGAGAAAAGGCATATCCTCTTCGGGAAGTATCCGGGCAATCACTCCCTTATTTCCATGCCGACCGGCCATCTTGTCTCCCACGGAGAGCTTGCGTTTGCCGGCAATGCAAATCTTAACTAATTTTAGTATTCCCGAAGAAAGTTCTGCTTTTTTAGCCTCTTTCTCTCCTTTATCTTTACCTTCCCAGCGGGAAAAGACCTTAACGTCAATAACAATCCCGGCTACCCCCGGAGGCACTCTCAAGGAAGTATCCCGCACATTGCCGGCCTTCTCTCCGAAGATGGCCCGCAGCAGTCTCTCTTCCGGAGCTAGTTCAATCTCGCTCTTAGGAGTTATTTTGCCCGCCAATATGTCTCCCGGCCCCACCTCCGCTCCTAAACGAATAATACCATTCTCGTCCAGATCCTTAAGGGTCTCTTCTCTCACATTGGGAATATCCCGGGTTATTTCCTCCGGGCCTAATTTAGTATCCCGGGCCTCGAGTTCAAATTCTTCAATATGCACCGAAGTATAGATATCCTCCTTGACCACCTTCTCGCTGATGAGGATGGCGTCCTCAAAGTTATAACCCCGCCAGGGCATAAAGGCTACCAACACATTTCGCCCTAAAGCCAATTCGCCCTGATAAGTGGCCGGACCATCGGCAATCACCTCACCGGGAGAAACCTCATCTCCCTTTTGCACCAGAGGTCTTTGGTTAAGACAGGTATCCTGGTTGGACCTTAAAAACTTCTTCAGATTATAATGGGTAACCTCGCCGGCGCTGCGGATACTTATTCTCTCAGCCGAAACCTTCTCCACCCGCCCCCCCCGGGAAGCCACCACGGCTACCCCGGAATCCTTAGCCACCGCTACCTCTAAACCGGTACCAACGATAGGAGAGTCTGCCTGCAAGAGAGGCACTGCCTGTCTTTGCATATTGCAGCCCATGAGGGCTCGATTAGCATCATCGTGTTCTAAAAAGGGAATGAGAGCGGCCGAGACACTAACTAACTGCTCCGGAGATATATCCATATATTCAATTTTAGGGGGAGGAACTTTGGGGAAATCATCCCGAAAACGAGAGAAGACCCGGTCGGCCTGGAAACGATCCTGGGTGTCAAGTTGAGCATTGGCCTGGGCAATAATATATTCATCTTCAACATCAGCAGAAAGGTAGCGAATCTCCCGGGTAACCCGGCCCTCTTTCACCCGGCGATAAGGAGTCTCCAGGAAACCCAAATCATTTACCCGGGCGTAAGTGCCCAGAGAAACAATGAGACCGATATTGGCGCCCTCAGGAGTTTCCACCGGGCAGATTCTCCCGTAGTGGGAAAAATGCACATCCCGCACCTCAAATCCAGCCCTTTCTCGACTCAACCCGCCTGGCCCCAGGGCGCTCAGCCTCCTCTTATGGGTCAACTCGGCCAGAGGATTAACCTGATCCATAAACTGGGAGAGTTGGCTGCGAGCAAAGAAGTCCTTGACCGGGGAAAAAACTACCTTGGGATTAATAAGATTATGAGGCATCAACTCTCCTGAATCCTGGGCGTCTATTCTCTCCCGAAGGAGCCTTTCGGCGCGGGCCCAGCCCAGGCGGAATTGGTTCTCCACCAATTCCCCTACCGTCCGCACCCGCCTATTCCCTAAGTGATCAATGTCATCAACGGAACCTTCCCGCTTCCTCAATTTTAGTAAGTATTTAATTATTTCTACGATGTCTTCTTTCCTCAAGATCGTCTCCCGGAGGGAAGCATCCAGGCCCAGCTTCTGATTCAGTCTATGCCTACCCACCCGGGCTAGATCATAGCGACGGGGGTCAAAGAAGAGATGCTGAAAAAGTTGACCGGCATTCTCCGGGGTAGCCGGATCTCCCGGACGGAGACGATGAAAGATATCCAGCAAGGCTTCCTCCCGCGAGCGAGCATTATCTCTCCTTAGAGTATTAATAATAGAGAATTCATCGTCAGGAGTAACCACAACAGAGAGTTCCCCTACTCCCGCTTCCCGGAATTCCCGGTATAAGAGACTGCTGATCTCCTGACCACTTTCTCCGAGCACCCGACCCGTATCTTTATCCTGGACATCCCGGGCTAAAATCCGCCCGATTATTTGCTTCTCTAACTTTACCTTTTTAGTAGCATAGAAAAGCTTAATGATCTCCTCATTAGAGGAGTAACCCAAAGCCCGGAGAAAGGTAGTGGCCGGCACCTTCCGCCGCCGGTCGATAACCGCGAAGAGAAAATCGTGGGCATCGAACTCAAACCCTAGCCAGGTTCCCCGGTAAGGAACAACCTGAGCCGAATAGAGCCGCTTACCGCTGGAATGGGTTTTTTCCTCGGAACAGACACCGGGAGAACGATGGAGTTGGCTCACTATTACCCTTTCCGCACCATTAATAACAAAACTTCCCCCCTCGGTCATCAAAGGTAGTTCTCCCAAATAAACCTCCCCTTCCCTTATATCCTTGATAGCGGCCAGGCGCCCTTCTCCCGATGAGGGCTGACGCCGGACTAATTTCAGCCTTACTTTAAGAGGAGCAGCATAGGCCATCCCCCCCCTCTGACAATCCTCGACACTATACTCCGGTTTCCCCAGGGAGTAGCTGAGAAACTCTAACGAGTAGCGACCGGTAGTCAGGGGAAAGACATCCTCAAAAACAGCCTGCAAGCCCTGTCTTTTCCGTTCCTGGGGAGGAAGAACCTCCTGAAGAAACTCCCGGTAAGAGGCCTTCTGAACCTCAATAAGGTTAGGAAGTTCCATAATGACCGGTATCTTAGCAAAGCTCTTTCTCTTCATTAAGCCGGCTGCTGCCATCCTTGCTCCTCCATAGTTATTAAATCCAAATACCAGATAAATCTGGTAAATCCAAAATCCAAATGTCAAAATCCAAATGAATCACTAAAATCCAAATTCCAAATGTATCAAAATTTTTGTCATTTGTCATTTGAGATTTGTCATTTGTCATTAGCGGTTACTTCAGTTCCGCTGTCGCTCCGACTGCTTCTAACTTGGCCTTAATCTCCTCTGCTTCTTTCTGAGGAATCCCTTCCTTAACGGGCTTAGGAGCCTCTTCAACTAAGGTCTTGGCTTCCTTTAAGCCCAGACTGGTAACCGCCCGCACTTCTTTAATTACCTGAATTTTCTTCTCCCCTACAGCCGCGAGAATTACACTCCACTCTGTTTTCTCTACCGCCTCCTTCCCGGGAACAACTGCAGGAACCGCTCCCGCCAGGGCCGGAGCAGCAGCTACCACCCCAAACCTCTCCTCCAGGGCCTTAACAAGGTCAGATAACTCCAGAACAGTCATCTTCTCCACCTGAGAAATAATCTCTTCCAGGGGAGCGGCCTTTCCCGAGATAACCTCCCCGGGAATTTCTTTCTCCTTTTTCTCTTCTTTAAGTTTCACGGCTTTCTCAGCCTTGGCTTTATTTTCCTGCTTACTTTCATCCCTACCCTTCACTTCTGCTTTTTCTTTCTTCTCCGGCACTGCTTCTTTTTCTTCCCCTTTTCCCTTCCCTTCTTCCTTTTTCTTCCCCTTTTCTTTTTCCTCTTTTTCTTTTTCTAATTCCACCTGAGGACTAACCTCCCCTTCTTTTTTTTCTGTCTTAATTTCTTCTTTAATCGTAGTCTTCGCCATCTCCTTCTCCTCTATCCTCTTAACCGGTTCTGTTAAAGAAAACCTCATAAATGAGGCAACTACAAAGACGAACTGTAGTTGCTTGATTTATCAAGCTAATCAACGGATGTTTATGTTTTCCTATACCTCAAGCAAAAATGTTGCAAAACTTTTGGGACGGGCTATATTATGTTTTTCTCTGTGCTCTTTGTGGTTTCCATATTTATTGATTCTTTTGCTTCTTAATCGCCTCCAGAGTATAGATGAACTTAGTTATAATTCCCTTCAGACTAAATACCAAATTAGATAAGGGGCTTTTCAGACCCGCGGCAACTTTAGCCAAAAGCTCATTCCGGCTGGGCAGAACCGCCCAGAGGTTAATTTGCTCCGAACTGAGGACTTCTCCCCCAAAAACCCCTCCCCTAATCTTTAGAAGGGGATATTCCCGGGAAAAATTAGTTAATATCCTGGCCGGGGTAGCCGGATCTTCCTCACCAAAAGCAAGAGCCGTTGGCCCCACCAAAAATTGCCCAAGTTCCCCTATTTGACTCTCCTCAGCAGCGAGGCAAGCTAAGGTATTTTTGGCTACCCGGTATTCAATCTTAGCCTCCCGCAATCGCTGGCGCAGTTCGGCCATTTCCCCAACTTTCAAACCTCGATAGTCGGTGATAATGGCAGTTTCGGCCCGGCCGAACTTCTCTACCAGGTCCCTAACTATGATATCTTTTCCTACTCCACTCATAAGAAAGCTTCCTAACCACAGAGGACACAGAAAAATACATAAAAACTTTTTTGGACGCAGATTTCCGCAGATAAATACAGATAATTTTTTCGAAAAATAAAAACATAAAGCATAAACCACAAGATTTCACCAGATTTACACAGATAAGAACTAAGACTTAACTTTTTTGTTTTCTTTTAATTCTTAAAATTCAATCTGGTGGTAATCTGTGTCCTCTGTGGCTAAAATTCTTTTAATTTTTTAATCTTAAAAACCTGCGTTTATCTGCGTCCTGTTTTTTCTTACTCTGTGCCCTCTGTGGTTGCTTTTATATGCTTTTATTTAACAAAGTTAGCCGGATGCTAGACTTCAAGATTAATCCCCGGGCCCATAGCCAGGGAGAGAACGGTCTTTTTCAAATACTTACCCTTACAGGCCGGTGGCTTAGCCCGCAGTATAGCTTCAACGGCTGCCTTCATATTGCTCATAAGCCGCTCGTCAGCAAAAGAAGCTTTTCCTACCGGAAGGTGAAGATTGCCGGATTTATCAGCCCGAAACTCCACCCTACCGGCCTGGATAGCTTGAATAGCCGAACGTAAATCAAGAGTAACTGTACCTGTTTTCGGATTAGGCATCAAACCTCGGGGGCCAAGTAAACGACCAAGCTTCCCCACTTCCCTCATCATATCCGGAGTAGCCACAGCCACATCAAAATCCAGCCACCCCTCCTTTATCTTCTCTATTAACTCCGACTCCCCGACAAAATCCGCCCCGGCCTCCTTAGCTTCCCGGGCCTTCTCTCCCTTAGCAAAGACCAGGAGCCTGACTTTCTTACCCGTCCCCTCGGGCAAGATTAATGTTCCCCGCACCTGCTGGTCGGCTTGCCGGGTATCGATCCCCAGGCAGAAGGAAAGAGCTACCGTCTCATCGAATTTAGCCCGGGGCATCTTCTTCAGGATCCCCGGAACATCCTCCAACGAATAAGCCTTCCCTCGCTCCAGACCTTTCTCAGCCTGCGTATATCTCTTCCCCTTCTTTCTCATTCTACCTCTATTCCCATGCTCCTGGCTGTTCCTTCAATTATCTTTACCGCTCCCTTGAGGTTAGCGGCATTCAAATCGGCCATTTTAAGTTCTGCAATCTCACGGATATTATCACTTCCTACTTTAGCTATTTTTTCCCGCCCGGGCTGAGTAGCGGCCTTAGCAATTCCAGCGGCTTTTTTCAGGAGGACGGATGCCGGTGGAGATTTAGTAATAAAAGAGAAGGAGCGATCCCGATAAACACTTATCACTACCGGAATAATCAACCCTTCCTTTCCTTGAGTCGCCTTGTTAAAGGCCTGGCAAAATTCCATAATCTTCACTCCGTGCTGACCCAGGGCCGGGCCCACGGGGGGAGCAGGATTGGCTTTCCCCGCCGGCACCTGCAACTTTATCTTCGCCATTATTTTCTTAGCCATAAGATAACCCTCCCTACACTCAGGAAAATCATATTGCTATATTGCTAAATTGCTAAACTGTTATATCAAGAAAGCCCAATAAATTGGGCAACTACAAAGATGAAATCATTACTAAGAGAACGTCATTATCCGGCTTGACCGGATAATCCAGAACCTGGATTCCCCGATTAAGCATGCCCTCTGACTTGATCGGAGGGTCGGGGAATGACAGAAAAATGTGTTTATACTTTCCTATACTTTGAAAAACAGTTTAACAGTTTAACAATCTTACGCTACTTCTACTTGCCAATATTCAAGCTCAACGGGAGTAGAACGACCAAAGATAGAGACCATTACCTTTACCTTTCCTCTTTCCGGATTTGTTTCCTCCACTACCCCGCTGAGGTTGGTAAACGGCCCCTCAACTACTCGCACCGTCTCTCCCTTCTCAAGAATCACTTTCGGAGCCGGCTTAGCTTTTTTCTCCTCAACCGCCCGGAGAATGTTCTCTACTTCTTTCTCCTCCAAAGGAACCGGCTCTCTTCCCGAACTAATAAAGCCGGAGATGCCGGGAGTATTCTTCACTAAATACCAGGTCTTCTCGTTCAGATCCATTTCCACAAAGACATATCCCGGGAATAGGGGCCTGGTAGTCACCTGCTTCTCACCACCCCTAACCTCAGTTACTTCTTCGGTAGGAACGAAGACTCCAAAAATGGAATCCTGCAACGATAAAGAACTAATCCTTTCCTCCAGGCTAATCCTCGCCTTATCTTCGCGCCCGGACAAAGTATGGAGGACATACCATTTTCTACTCATAATTTTATACTCCATACCCCAGGATAAGCCTGATCAACCTTGACATAGGAGTGTCAACCAAAAAGACAAAAAGAGCTATAAGAAGAGTAGCCACTACTACTACCGAGGTAGAAGCAATCAATTCCTTCCTGGTTGTCCAGGAGACTTTTTTCATTTCCACCTGGACTTCCCTAAAAAACTCCTTCAACCGACTAAAAATTTTGCTCTTCAAGGACACCTCTCCCCTTCAAAATAAACCACAGAGGCACAAAGACACAGAGTAAAAAAAGCAGGACGCAGATAAACGCAGATTTTTAGGATTAAAAAATTAAATAATTATTATCTGTATTTATCTGCGGAAATCTGCGTCCAAAAAAGTTTTTAAAGTATTTCTCTGTGCTCTCTGTGGTTCATCCTTCCTACATTCTTTCATCTAATTCTTGATAGCAGGCCTGGAGGGACTCGAACCCCCAACATCCGGATTTGGAGTCCGGCGCTCTAACCATTAGAGCTACAGGCCTCCTGGTAAATCCAAAATCCAAATTTCAAAATCCAAATAAATCCATAAAACCCAAATAATCAAATTTATTGATTTGTTATTGATGATTCATTTGTCATTTGGGTTTTGTCATTTGTCATTTTAGCTGCTTTGTAACGCTATTTGGTTTCCTTATGAACAATATGCTTCTGGCAGAATTTACAATATTTCTTTAGCTCCAATTTGCCCTGATTCCCTTTCTTATTCTTAGTAAGGGAATAGTTTCTCTGTTTACACTCAACACAGGCTAAAGCAATTATCTCACGCATAATTTAACTCAGACCGCTTACGGCGGCAACAAAAACAGTCATAACATAAATAATTTACTGTAAACTGTAAACTGTAAACTATTATTTAATAATCTCACTAATCACTCCCGCTCCTACCGTCCGTCCGCCTTCCCGGATAG
>CAZUTJ010000024.1:0-10337 GCA_964622875.1 uncultured bacterium | reverse complement strand
AAAATTTAATCTGGTGATAATCTGGGTAATCTGTGGTTAAAGTTTTTTTAATTTTCTAATCCTAAAAAAGGAGGTAAGAAATGGAATGGAATAGGTTGCCGGGAGTAGTGGAAGATGATGGGCGGGGAAGAGTCCATTACGATATCTTCGACCGTCTTTTAAAGGAAAGGATCGTCTTTTTGGGTGGTTCTATGGCGGTGATTCAGGGAGGGTCGGCGGTTATCTCGGATTTAGAGGCTAATATTCTTATCTCCCAGCTTCTCTATCTGGAATCCGAGGATGCTAAGAAGGATATCTATCTTTATGTCAATAGTCCCGGCGGCTCGGTAACGGCCACGCTGGCTATCTATGATACTATGCAGTATATCAAGCCGGATATCTCTACTATCTGTGTCGGTCAGGCCGCCAGCGGGGGAGCGTTGTTGTTAGCCGCGGGAGCTAAGGGGAAGAGGTTGGCTTTGCCCCACACCCGCGTTCTTATCCATCAGCCCCTGGGGGGAGTGGAAGGGCAGGCGACCGATATAGATATCCAGGCTAAGGAGATCTTGAGGCTGAAGCAGGAGCTGAATGAGATATTCGCCCGGCATACGGGACAAACATTAGAAAAAATTAAGAAGGATACGGATAGGGACTTCTTTATGTCGGCTGAGCAGGCTAAGGAATATGGTCTCGTTGATGAGATAATCGTGCGCCGGAAGTTAGAATGAATTCACTGAGAAAAAATTTTAAGAGTTTGCCTCTGCTCCCCTTGCGGGATGTGGTGGTCTTTCCTCACCTGGTGATTCCTCTCTTGGTGGGCCGGGAATCCTCCCTGAAGGCGGTAGAGGGGGCTATGAAAAAGGACCATCTTATTTTCCTTTCCGCTCAGAAGGAGGCTAAGGTTAACGACCCCGGGCCAGCGGATATTCATCAGGTAGGGACGATAGCGGAAATTTTACAGGTTATCAAACTTCCCGATAATTCTACCCGGGTGTTGGTGGAGGGAATAGTCCGGGCCCGCCTCAAACAGGTTCTCTCTTCTTCTCTTTACTTTCGGGTGGAGCTCGAGGAGATAAGGGGGGAAGGGGAGGATAGTCCGGAGATAGAGGCCTTGATGAGGATGGTCAAGACTCAATTCCAAAGCTATGCGAAGTTGAATCCCCGGCTCCCGGATGAGATTGCTAATTCCTTAGTCAGCGTTGATGAGGCAGAGAAATTGGCCGATACGGTAGCCGCTCATCTTACCCTGAAAATAGAGGACAAGCAGCTTATTTTAGAGGCGGTCCGGCCCGAGGAAAGGTTGCGGAAATTAACGGCAATTTTAAGCTCAGAGATAGAGATATTAGAGATTGAAAGAAGGATATTCGGTGAGGTGCGCAAACAGGTGGAAAAGGGTCAAAGGGACTATTTCCTCCATGAACAGCTCAAGGCTATTGAGAAAGAGTTGGGAAAGAAAGACATCTATGCGGCCGAGATAGAGGAGCTGGGGAAGAAGATTGCTCAGGCTAAGATGCCCGGAGAGGCCGAGGAAAAAGCAAAGTCGGAATTAGACCGCCTTTCCCGGATGATGCCCGCTTCCCCTGAGGCCACTGTCATTCGCAATTATGTAGATTGGCTAATCAGTGTGCCCTGGTCGAAGAAGACCAGAGATAACCTGGAAATTGAAAACGCCGAGAAGATTCTTGACGAGGACCACTATGGATTAGAGAAGGTCAAGGAGAGAATATTAGAATTTTTAGCGGTGCGTAAGCTGGTAAAGAAAATGAAAGGTCCCATCCTCTGTTTCGTGGGCCCTCCCGGGGTAGGCAAGACCTCTTTAGCCAAATCCGTGGCCCGCGCCTTAGGGAGGAACTTCGTGCGCATGTCCCTGGGAGGGGTGAGGGATGAGGCTGAGATAAGGGGGCATCGGAGAACCTATATCGGGGCTTTGCCGGGGAGAATCATCCAATCCCTGAAAAAAGCTAAGACGAAGAACCCTCTGTTTTTGATGGATGAAGTGGATAAGATGAGCGTTGACTTCCGGGGAGATCCTTCCGCCGCTCTCCTGGAGGTCCTGGACCCGGAACAGAATAATACTTTCAATGACCATTACTTAGAGGTTGACTTTGATTTATCCGATGTCTTTTTTATTACTACCGCCAATACCCGGCATGCTATACCTTCTCCTTTACAGGACCGCATGGAGCTCCTCTCCCTTCCTGGCTATACGGAGGAAGAGAAGGTTAAGATCGCCGAGCTCTTTTTAATCCCCAAGCAGTTGAAGGCCCACGGGCTGGGAGAAAAGGATATCTCTATTGCTTCCTCGGCTCTGCGGCAGATAATCCGTCGCTATACCCGGGAGGCCGGGGTGAGAAATGTGGAGAGGGAGATAGCCGCCATTTGCCGCAAGGTAGCCAGGAGGGTAGCTCAAAAGAAGGGAAAGGAAGAGAAAATTAAGGTCACGGCTCAGGATTTACCTCAATATTTAGGCCCCCCCAAATATCGTCTGACTAAAGCGGAGGAGAAAAACGAGGTGGGAGTAGCTACGGGATTAGCCTGGACAGAGGCGGGGGGAGATATAATGGCCACTGAGGTTTCCACGATGAGAGGGAAAGGAAAGCTTACCTTAACGGGGAAATTGGGAGAGGTAATGCAGGAGAGCGCTCAGGCCGCTCTCAGCTATATACGTTCCCGGGCCGGGGATTTAAAAATTGCGGAAAATTTCTATAGAAATCTTGATGTTCATATTCATATTCCTGAGGGAGCTATTCCCAAAGACGGTCCCTCCGCGGGAATTACTATGGCTACGGCTATGATTTCAGCTTTAACGGGAAGGCCGGTGCGTAAGGATGTGGCGATGACGGGGGAGATTACCCTGAGAGGCAAGGTTCTGCCTGTGGGAGGGGTTAAAGATAAGGTTTTGGCGGCCCATCGGGTGGGGATAAAGACAGTTATCTTACCGGGTGAGAACAAAAAGGATTTAGAAGAGATTCCTGAGAATGTTAAACGAAAGCTGGAATTTCACCTGGCGGAGAATATGGATGCGGTGGTCGGGATAGCCTTAGAGAATAAAGAAACTGAAGGCAAAGTGGGGGCGTAAATAAAAGGCCATGAATGAAGCATTTTTTCCAAAAACAATTTATGTAGCCTTAGGATTATTTTGTGGTTTTTTTCTCGGTTTTTTGTGGGAAGTTTCCACCCTGAAAATAGGCCACATGGCCTATCGAAACGGTTATCATTATCATCATAGTCTTTTTGGCTTAGTGGCGTTTTTGCTTCTTCCTAAGTTTTGGGATGATCCGAATAAAGCCTTTTTTGTGGTAGGATTTGGAATTGGCATGATAACTCAGCATACCGTAAAAGAAGGCTTTATTTTTATTACTAAGGATTAGCAGGCAATTTTTTTGCTTCGCAAAAATTTCTTTTATGTCGGAGAATTAGAAAGGAAAAAACCATGCAGAATGTAGCCCGGGTGGAAAATTATTTCAGATCCAGATATTTATTTTTCCAATGGCGCTGCCACTTAACCCTGGTGAACAAAATCGCTTTGGCATTGGGAATGGCTTGCCTAACCGGGCTGGTAGCTCAAATAAGAATTCCTCTGGCCTGGACTCCAGTGCCCATTACCGGGCAGACCTTTGCCGTTCTTCTTTCCGGGGTGCTTTTGGGAAGGAAATGGGGAGGGGCAAGTATGGCTATTTATGCCGGCTTAGGGTTTGCCGGAGTTCCCTGGTTTAGCAATTGGCAGGGAGGACTTGGGGTCATTATCGGGCCCACTGGAGGCTATATCATTGGTTTTATCTTGGCGGCTTTGCTTATTGGCTATTTTACCGATACCTTTATTAACTGCCGAAGATTTTTCCCCATGCTGGGGATTATGCTTCTAGCTAACTTTGTTATTATTCATGGACTCGGACTATTGCAACTGGGGTTGTGGCTATATCTAATTCAGGGCGAAGCGGTTACTTTTTCCAACCTTTTAATGATGGGATCGATACCGTTTATTCCAGGCGGGGTGATAAAAGCGGTAGCAGCAGCACTTATAACCAAAGCTGTGACTCCTAAAAGAGCATATGGCAAATAAATGACAAATGACAAAATCCAAATTTCAAAACAAGCTAAAAGGGAAAAAGCCATGAAGAAGAAGTATCTATTGGCGCCGGGGCCGACGCCGGTTCCGGCCGAGGCGTTGGCGGCGATGGCTCAACCGATTATTCATCATCGAACCCCAGCCTACCGGGAAATATTTTCTGAAATCAATGAGGGGCTGAAGTATGTCTTCCAGACGCAGAACGAGGTGCTTACCTTTGCTTCCTCGGGGACGGGGGCTATGGAGGGAGCGGTAGTTAATCTTCTCTCTCCCGGCGATAAGATTTTGGTTGTTAGAGGAGGCAAGTTCGGAGAACGATTTGGGGAAATAGGCCAGGCCTACGGGGTGGAAGTAGTGCCCCTAAATGTGGAATGGGGGGAGTCGGTGGACCCCGCTGATATTGGTCGGAAGTTAGAGGAGATTGAAGGTATTAAAGCTGTTTTTACTACTTTATGTGAAACTTCTACTGGAGTTGCTAATGATATCAAGGAAATTGGAGGTATCGTAAAGAGCTATGAAGCTGTTTTGGTGGTTGATGCTATTAGCGGTTTGGGGGCTATGGAGTTCAGGCCCGACGATTGGAAGGTCGATGTGGTGGTAGCCGGGTCCCAGAAAGGATTAATGATTCCTCCCGGGCTTTCTTTTGTTAGCCTGAGCGAAAAAGGATGGAAATTAGCGAGAGAGTCAAAACTTCCTAAATTTTATTTTAATTTCGAGAAAACTAGAGGGAGCTTGAAAAAAAACGATCATCTCTTTACTCCAGCCATCTCCCTCATAATGGCCTTAAGGGAGGCCTTAAAGATGGTTAAGGAAGAGGGCCTGGAAAATGTCTGGGAAAGACATGCTTGCCTGGCCAAGGCTACCCGGGCCGGGGTGAGGGCTTTGGGGTTGGAATTGTTTGCTCCCCAGGCACCTGCTAATTCCGTGACCGCAGTAAAGGTTCCGGAAGGCATTGATGGAGTAGCCCTGGTTAAGAATATGCGAGAGAAACAAGGGATAACCATTGCCGGAGGACAGGCTCATCTCAAAGGAAAAATTTTCCGCCTGGCCCATTTAGGCTATGCTGACCGGTTTGATGTTATTCTGGCTATGTCTGCTGTAGAGATGGTTCTCTCAGAATTAGGGTATAAAGTTGAGCTGGGCCGGGGAGTAGCCGCTGCCGAGAAGATATTAATAGCGTCAAAAGTTTTATGAAAAAAAGAGGAAAAGGTTGAAACCACGAAGAACACGAAGAACGCGAAGAGGAAATAAAGGAAATTTTTAGAAAAACTTCGTGTCCTTCGTGCCCTTCGTGGTTTCAAAAGCATATTTATGGGGCAGGATATTGATGAAAAAAAAAATGAAAATATTAGTTAGCGATCTTCTTTCTGAAGAAGGGTTGGAGATCCTTAGGGAGGGAGGGAATCTGGAGGTAGAGGTAGCTGTAAAACTTCCCCTGGAGAAGTTAAAGGAGAAAATCAAAGATGCCCAGGCCTTAATCGTCAGGAGCGGCACTCAGGTAACCAGGGATTTAATAAATGCGGCAAAACAGCTTAAGGTTATCGGTCGGGCTGGGGTAGGGGTGGATAATGTAGATGTGGAAGCGGCTACCGAGAAAGGAATCATCGTCATGAATAGCCCCGGGGCGAATACCATTTCCACGGCCGAGCATACGGTAGCTTTGCTTTTGGCCCTTTCCCGAAAGATTCCCCAGGCTTATCTCTCTTTGAAAAAGGGTAAATGGGAGCGGAAACAATTTATGGGAGTAGAGGTCCACGGAAAGGTCCTGGGAATAATTGGCTTGGGAAGGATTGGGGGTGAGGTGGCTAAAAGGGTTCAGGCTCTGGGTATGGGCATTATTGCCTGCGACCCCTTTCTTTCCCCGGAAAGAGCCAGGAGATTGGGAATAGAATTGGTAGGGTTGGAGGCTCTGTTGGGCCAGTCGGATTATATCACGGTGCATACTTCTCTTACCGAGGAGACGAAGCATTTAATCGGGAGCGAAGAATTTAAGCTAATGAAAAAAGGTGTGAGGATTATTAATTGCGCCCGAGGAGGGATTATCGATGAGAAAGCTCTTTATGAAGCGATGAAGAGCGGTCAGGTAGCCGGAGCAGCTCTGGATGTCTATGAGGAGGAGCCTCCGAAGAAAAATCCTTTGATGGAGCTGGATAATTTAGTGGCTACTCCGCATATTGGGGCGGCTACTGAGGAGGCCCAGAGGAATGTGGCCATAGAGATCGCTCATCAGGTGGTGGATGCCCTTCAGGGAAGGACTCTGCGTAATGCGGTTAATGTTCCCTCTCTTGAACCCGAGGTTTATGAGGAACTCAAGCCTTACCTCGGCCTGGCGGAGAAATTAGGCTCTCTCCAATCGCAACTTTTGAAGGGCCGACTTCTTACGGTGCGCATCGGATATAGCGGAGAAATTACCAACTACACCCTGGCTCCTTTAACGACAGCTATTCTCAAGGGGCTTTTAGAGCCGATATTGAGGGAAGCCGTTAATTATGTTAATGCTCCCCTTATTGCCCGGGAAAGGGAGATTAGGGTGGTAGAGACAAGGAGTGCTACCCGGGAAGACTTTACCAGTCTTATCTCTTTGGAAGTAGAAAGCACTGAGGCTAAGGGTTCGGCAGCCGGGACCCTTTTTGGCCGTGGCGACCCCCGCATTGTTCGCTTGAACAATCTCCATGTAGATGCCGTTCCCCGGGGCTATATGCTGATCATTTTCCATAAGGATAAGCCGGGAATTATCGGGAAGATCGGAACTGTCCTGGGAAATGAGAAAGTAAACATTGCCGCCATGACCTTAGGTCGTGAGGAGAAGGAAGGGAGCGAACTGACCGTTTTTAATTTGGATAGCTCTGTTCCCGAGAGGGCCTTGAAAGAGATAGAAAAAATAAAAGAAATTTTTCAGGTTAGGTTAGTGAAGTTATAAGTAAGGTTCAATAAAAATCTTACACTTACACTTACACTTACACTTACACTTACACTTACACTTACACTTACACTTTATTTCTCCACAGCGAAGGGGTATAGATGAAGAAAGCCAAAAATAAAATTTACATTATTGATGTTACCAATAGAGATGGAGTGCAGACCTCTCGGTTGGGATTAGCTAAATTAGAGAAAACAATGATCAACATCTTTCTCAACGAGATGGGAATTCACCAGAGCGAATTTGGTTTTCCTTATACCCACCATGAGATAAATTACCTTAATGCTAATTTAGAGTTAGCGGAAATGGGGGTTATCCAGCCGATGATTTTAGAGGGCTGGTGCCCGATGATTCTTCAAGAGATAGAGAATGCTTTTAAGTTTACCCGGATTAAGCATATAAATCTTTCTATCTCTACTTCGGAACAGATGACCCAGGGTAAATTTCAGGGGCGGAAGACGCGGGAAAATGTTCTGGAGATGATGATTCAGTCTATAAGAAGGGCCTGGGAATTAGGAGCTAAGACTATCGGTGTTAATGCTGAGGATGCCTCTCGTACCGATGATGATTATTTGCTCAAGTTTGCCAAAATTGCCAGGGAAGAGGGAGCGAGCCGTTTTCGCTATTGCGATACCCTGGGTTACGACGATCCTTTTACTATCTACGAGAGAGTGAAAATGTTGGCCGAGGAGGCGAAGCTTCCCCTGGAACTCCATTGCCACAACGATTTGGGAATGGCGGTAGCTTGTTCGGTGGCGGGAGCTAAAGGGGCGCTGGATGGAGGGGTAGATGCCTACATAAATACCGCCCTTAATGGGCTGGGAGAGAGAGCTGGAAACGCCGATTTGGTTTCGGTAATTCTGGCTATCCGGAAGTCCAGTGGTCTCCAGGAAAAATATATCCTTGACGAGAGAGTTGACCTCTCCAAATCCTGGAAAATTGCTAAATATGCTTCTTATGCCTTCGGGGTTCCCCTTCCTATAAACCAGGTGGGAGTGGGGGAGAACGCCTTTGCCCATGAATCGGGAATTCACGCCGATGGGGCTCTCAAGGATAGACGTAATTATGAACTCTATGATTTCGAAGAATTGGGGCGGGGGGAGCCCGATTTGATAGAAACCGGGCGCCAGATAACCGTAGGAGAATATGGGGGCATCAAGGGGTTCAGGAATATCTATAATAAGTTAGAGGTAGAATTCAAAAATGATGAGGAAGCTACTAAAATTTTGGAGCTGGCCCGCTATGCCAATGTCCATACCCAGAAACCCCTTACCAATGATGAGCTGAAGTTTATTGCTCAATATCCGGAACAAGCCAAAAAGATTCTTACCGTTACCCCTTGAAAATAAAATCCTCGTAAATCTCCAGCGAAGCTCCCCGCCCAAAGGGTGGGGCATTTGTTATTCAAGACCATCTCCTCCCCCTTGATGGGGGAGGATTAAGGTGGGGGCGATCCTCTCCCGCTACCCTAAAGGGCACAAGCAGGGGAGAGGGACTATGCGGTTCGTTGAATATTTACGACAAAAAAGACGTCCCATAAAGCCCAGGATGTCTGATTGAAATCTGTGTAATCTCTAATAAAAATCTGTGTAATCAGGTATAATAAAGATTATACCAGGAGGTGAAAATGAGCGCTATATCTGTGGCCTTGCAGTTATATACAGTGTATGAAAGATTATCGAAAGATTATCTGGGGACACTTGCCCAGGTAAAAAAAATCGGATACGATGCCGTGCAATTGACTGGAAACATTCCCTATGATGGGCCCCGGATGAGGCAGATTTTGGAGGACCTGGGCTTAACACCTGCGGGCGTGCATATACCCCTGGATAAGTTGGAGAATGAATTAGACAAATGGATGGAGTTTTGTTCTGTCATCGGCACCAAAGATCTGATTTGTCCCTACCTGCCGGAGGAGCGGCGCCAGGGTGAATCCGGCTGGCTGGCTACCGCAGACCTGCTTAATAATATCGGGGAAAAGTGCCACCAGGCTGGTAAGCGTCTATCCTACCATAATCATAGCTTTGAATTTGAAAAATTTTCCGGCACCTATGCCCTGGATTTACTCTTTGAGCGTACCTCGGAGCAATATCTTAGGGCCGAGCTGGATACCTACTGGATTAAGCACGGAGGCGAGGATCCGGTAGAATATATAAAAAAGTATGCCGGGCGCCTACCCATTTTGCATCTTAAAGATATGGCCAATGATAAAGAGCGCTCTTTTGCTGAAATCGGTCAGGGGGTTCTAAGCTGGGATGATATTTTTAAGGCCGCCGCCGAGGCCGGGGTAGAATGGTACTGCGTTGAACAGGATGTGTGCCGGCGGGATCCTCTGGAGAGTGCCCGAATTAGCCTGGAATTTATCCGAGGACGCTACCGGCAAGAGGAGAATTAGAGACTCAATATATCTCTTTTCCTTTTAATGTAATAGCGGTAATTCTTTAGGGAAACATCAGGGGGAACCCGATGGTCAATATGAGGGATATATCCTCCCTGAGAAAGGAGCCTACCCACCCTTTCTATTTCCCGGTCTATTTCTTCTTCCCGGCCGGAGATGAGGGCGAGTTTATTAACTCCTCCCAGGAGACGCAAATCTTTTCCATAAACTTCTTTTAATTTCTCAGAGTGGGTATGAGCAGTTTCTACGGGAAACATAACATTAATTCCAGCTTCTAACCATAAGGGAACAAGCGGCTCGATATTTCCGTCACAATCTAAAATGTTCAATTCTATTCCCTTTTCTTGAAGGCGGGAGGTTATTCTTTTGTATCGGGGAACCATAAATTCTTTAAACATAGCTGGAGAAATAAGGGGTCCCTTATTAAAGCACATATCCTCCCACCAGAAGGAACAATCAAAATCCATCTCCTTTAGGGCCCGGTCAATTACCTTGAGGATGAAGTTGGTTACATGTTCCATCATCTCTTCCACCCAGTCAGGCTGAAGGGCCAGGGCTAAGGAGATATTTTCCACTCCCATCCAGTTCCGCAACCAGCCGTAGAGGCTACCACAATTAATTCCCAGGGGATAGTTTCTGCTTCTCCACTCCGACTTTAATTCCTCCCAGTTATCCGCATAGCGCTGGGGGTCGTCGGGGTTAAGTCTTTCTTTGAAAACTTCCCAGTCTTCTCTGGTTTCAATGGGAAACTTGATATAACGAGGAATGCCGGCTCCTTCCTTTTTGACCTCGCAGATAATGCCACTTTCATCTTGGATTATCTGATGCTCTCCTCTCTCTTCTATGATTTTTTTCTCAAAGGAGGGGATAATTCCCAGATTAACGCCTGCTTCTTTATAGAAATCAAAACCAAAGTATCTCTCCGCCGTCCAGTTATCCTGGATATTGTCGGGCAGTCCCTCTTTATGCCA
>CAZUTJ010000023.1:0-10355 GCA_964622875.1 uncultured bacterium | reverse complement strand
CTAAATACTACCGAATGTTTACACTTATGTTAATAGGTGTTTTTATGGCAATATATAGGAGATGCAGGGGTAAGCCAATCGTGTCTAAGGTTAGAGCGAAAAAGAAAAGAAGATCAGCAATTGGATAGCTTGATAAGTCAACTGGAGAAAATGTGGAATGTGGAGACCTAACCCTTTTTCCTTTCTTTTTAGTAAACTACGTTACTTCTGGTAGTCGTCCGCCAAAGCGGGTGCAACCCCCCGCTTAAGGCCTGCGGGGGCAGGCTTTGAAAGGTGCGGCTACCCTATGACAACGGGGTTGCAGAGTAGAGCCCTGGCGCAGTGGCCTTAGACTTTCGGTGGCTATGATGTCCTTTTCGGCTACATCGCTGACAGACATCTACGATGATTGACACCTTTCAGTCAATTAGGTTTCAAAGAGCTTATCTTGGCACGATACTGAGCATTTACCATCTTACCATAAAAGGCCCCTCTTTAAAACCTGCAAGGAATTTTTAGAAATCATCACCGACGATAACTTTTTTGGGATGGCGGTTTGCTAAGACCTCTGATACTTTTAAAAAACCTTTCCGAGAGTATCAGAAAGGAGTATAGTAAAACCAAACTATCTTGTCAATAGCATAGACCTGACCCCAGCTTTACATTACATTTTTCCGGTAATCTTCAAAAACGCAAATACACAATAGCATAAACTATTAGGTCTTCTCTGGAAATGGTTATCCGGTAATATCCGTCCTGTTTCTTTTCTATTCCTATCTCTCTTCTTTCCTTATAATCAGGCGATACTATAAATCCTTTCCTAATAGTATTATCCAGCCTTATATCAAACACTAGATCTCCCTTTAATTCAGGAAAGGCTTTCCTGGCATCGTCTCTTCCCGGAACAATGTCTCCTTTTTCCAGCTCCTTTGCACCGGTGGCATTCAGTAAATGCACCAGAACATCTTCCTGACCTTTATAGTTCTGTTTGTAAACAGTAAGCAATACTCTCTCTGGAATATTGACGGCTCTTACCAGGAATGAATCGTCAACAGCCATCTTTACAATGTCTATGAGTAAATCAGCTATTTCTTCATTCTTTTCAAAAGTCCATTTTCTTCCCGCAGTACTCTCGGGCTCACGATTAGGTGCGCCTAAAATACTGGCGAGATACATACTTTTCCCTTTGCCGTATCCGGTTATAACTAGGGCCGGTGATATATAGTTACCGTTTTCATCAACTATATTTGCGATTACTTTTGATTTACTCGAATCTCTTACTCTGACTCTTACAGCAGCCACAGGAGAGGGAACAATAGATAAATCTGATTTATTTTGTATATAATGAGGGGGGCGAATAAATCCTTTAACATAATCAACTCCCATTATATCAGCTAACTGGAAGTTCTCTCCGCCAAAACCATGTTCATTAAATAAAGAGGAGTGTCCTGATACTATTAGATTTCCTCCCCCGGCGACAAACTCTCTTACTGCTTCCACTTGTTCTTCACTCATATTTCCACTGGCAGGCAATATCAATAAATTGTATTCCTTTAATTTTTCTACTGTTATATCCCCATCCAGCAAAAAATCATGCTGAATATGTGCCGCTGTTAGAGTTTGAGAAAAACCAAGTGCCTCACCTGCGTGAGGGAGCATCCGGCCAAAGTCTCTTGAATAGGCTGAAAAGAGGATGGCAATATCTGCCAGAGACTCTGCATATCTGTTTTTCATCTGATAGGGCCAATCCATGTATTTCCCCATATCTGCGCCTTCAATCGTCATCATCCAGGTAGTTTGTCTATTCATACGGCAGAGGGCCCAGCCAAAATAGGCAAAGTTCGCGTCATGCAGATGATATACAAGGGCAAATATAGGACTATTAAAATGATTTCCTAGGGCTGAAAATATCTTTCTATAAGCCTTTACGGCCCGGAAAGAATCAAGGACATTACGGGACATTATCTCTGTGCCTAAAAAATCACAGGCACGGGCATTTTCTAAGAGACAGACACCAAAATGAAGAGGAGCCCAGCGGTGAGTTAATCCACCATGGGTTGCATAAATTAAAATAGAGATATTCGGATTTACCCTGTCTAAAGTCCTTCTGACATCTATCCACCAGTCTCCGATAGACTTTTTTCTCCACTCCAGCCAGGCTATCCACAAAGGGCTTTCCTTGTTGAAGAATACCTCGGATGAATTGTAAAGGGGTAATACATAGCCGGTATCTCTGGTAAACTTCTCCCGGCAATAGGGGCAGCCACAAAACTCTTTTTCGGCAAACTGGCATTCATCCAGCATAACTCCATCAATCTTTGTTTCTCTGGCAAATTTTTCCAGCCGGGCCAGGTAGGTTCTTCTAAAATCAGGATGATTGAGACACATTATCCTCAAGGTGACATTATCAAATTTAATACAGCGCTGAAGCCACTCTAAATGCTCCAGAAGGAAATGGTATCCTGTACCAGTGTAGAAGATTACCGGGACATCATGATGCTCAACTACCTTTATTCCATGCCTATGGGCTACTTCCACTATCTTTTTGACATTCCTTGTCCACATATCCCATCTATGCAGAAAACAATGATGAAAATGTAAGCCGCTCATAATTATAGTATTATGTCCAGCATCTTTGAGCTCCTTTATCCTTCTCTCTATTAATTCGTAAGTGTTAAGTTCATTTCTGTTGCCCGCAATACTGGTAGTAAAAGATGCCATTCTCATATGCCAGCGCCAGTCGAGCTCATCGGTATCAGGAGGCAAGAGAACTTCTCTAACCGGTTTAAAATCAGCTAACCCCTCCTCTGCTGCTTTTACTGAAGAGGTAAAACAAAAGCCACCGGGCAGAAAAAGCCCTTCTACCACCCACAACCCTCTATCAAAGGCAAAATCTTGTGTTTGATAGATCACCGCCTGAAGAACCAGGCTATTTACACTCCAGTTTTTTTCGCTGCGGAATCTTATTCTAATCTGATTCTCCGGCCTCCTGATGTAGGTGGCAAAAATTATTCTTTCTATTTCTCCTCTTTTAACGAATATATTCTCGACGTATCTTTCTTCATTTACATAAACATCAAAGGGGCCGGTATCTCTTTCTTTATTACCAATTCTCAAGGTTATCACATAAATGCCGGGAGTAACATCCACAATGAAAGTATTCTCCCGGCCGTCAGGAGAAAAAACGCAGTTCTTGATAATATCTTTAGCATTTGTGCTCACCAGAGACAACCCGGTTTCTTTCTCCCATCCCCAGCCTCTTTCCGGAGAATATCTTTTAGTATCTGCTCCGGTAAATCCTTCTGGATAATCAAGGGTGCCGAAAGAGAACTGGTGATGGGCTTCAGTGGCACCAGCCCAGTGCCAGGATGAATGAGCATGTCTTTCCTCCCAATCCCATTCCCCTTCCCGGATTAATACTTTGGCAGCAAAGACTCCACCGTAAAATCTGGCGTAAAACCCAAAGGAGAATCTTATATAGTTTCCTTGTCTTTCTATTCCCCAGGCGCCAACCGGTTCTCCCCAGACGCAATAGTCACCAAAAGCTTGCACCCCCAACGGATTAAAGTCAAATACCAAATTAACCTCATCGCTCTGGAAGGCGATATATCTAGTCCGGCCGTGGCCTGTTACCGGGCCATCAGGCATACATGAGGTAATTTTCCCTTCCGTCACTTTAGGAGCAAACATTCTTCCCACCAGAGCCTTCCATGTTGCCCCTTCCAGGGTTGTCAAGGGGATATAGAATGAGTAAGTGATAAAAGGTTTATCAGGAGTGTTTTTCCATGGAAAAAGCTTCATTGTCACATTTAATTCTATCATTCCATCCTTATCAAGGGCTACTTCTTTGCGGTATTGGAGGGCATTGCTTTTTTCTTTGATGACATTGATAGCCGCCCGATCTTCTTTCTGGGTAAATATTAATTTGTCGGCTTTATGAAAACTTTCATAACCAAATACTTCCATATAATTTATCCTGTCTCTCACTATTAAAGGCCTACCCTCATAGGTAACATTTAGCACCTTATCCCTCTTTATCACGAAACTGCCTTCTTCTAAAGATTGGGAATAGATATTACTGTTGCCAGCTAACATAAGACCGACAACGGTTAATACAGATAGAATATTTTTCATCTCTCGCCTCCTCCTGGTTTTGTTAATTTTCAATTATTGTTTTGGCACTGTCACTGAAAATGAACCGGTACCTTTCCATCTGGCATGTTCATATGACTTCGGCAACCCTCTAAGGTTACGCAAAATAAATGTGTAAATATTGCTGGAAGGAGGCAGAAAAATACGGATTTATCTGAACCATGCGCTCCATCTTGTTTCAAAGGTGATGCCTCCTTTCATTTTAGCGATTCTTATCTCATCCTTTCATCCCCTTATCCTCCGGATATTTCCCTTTAAAATCAGCTCTTTTTCCTTCTTCCTTTAACCCCCATCCCGCCGAGATAGTTGGGGGGAAGAGGTTCCTCACCAACCAAGCTTCCCCCCTTGAGGGCTGAGCCGTTTATCTTTCCTTCTTTCCTCTCACTATCTTCTATCCCAGTAGTTAGGAGGTATATGGGCCATCCCTAGCTCTGCCCAGGGATTGAGAGGATCTGCAATTGCCATCCAGCTAACATGACCATCCACCCAGAGGATATTTAGCCCATCCGAATGGCGGACATGAGGTGCATGTGAGCCGGGTATACACTGCACTATAAACGATCCAAGGGGGATGTGCGGAATATCACGCCGATGAGTATCAATTAAGAGAATGGTCTCGGAGGGGTTGGCAATGCGTACAAGTCTGGCTGGTGTTGCAGTCCTATCAACCCAAAAACTATGTCCGATATTCAGATGGTTATATCCATAGTGGATCCAAGATCCGACGTGGGCTGGTGATCTGAATGATGGACAGGCCCAGACCATTGACACAACATCTATGTATCCCAAATTATGGAAAATGTGAGGCCACCTAACAACTTCTGGAGGGTCACCAACGAAGGGAACGAAAAAACCATCCCAGTCATGGACATACATCATGTGAGCCAGACCTAACTGCCTCAGGTTGCTCTTGCAGCTTGTCCGTCGGGCCATCTCCCGGGCCCGGCCTAAGGCCGGTAGCAACATCGCTGCTAAAATAGCGATGATGGCGATAACGACCAGCAGCTCAATCAGGGTAAAGCCGCCCAACCTTTTACCTTTCTTCATGGTCTTTTTCCTCCTTTATTTAGGTAGATGACCCGGCTCCCTGTGAGTAGGAAACCCCCATCTACTGAACCAACCTTTTATCTTAAGAAATCCTTGAAGATAAAGAATCCTTAAGCCCCCTTACCGCTAACAACGGGATAAACAGAGCCCTTAGCCTCTTTTGGATACTTCACCTCCTCCCGGGCCGGATTGGCTCTGGTAATTGGTACCTCCTCTTACAGATTTCCCCTTTTTAAGGGGTTCTCCTCCCTGGCCTTAAAAGAACTCAAGTAAAGGTAAAAAGAAAGATATTTGATCAGTCCACGGTATCTGTGGTAATTAGTGTCTGAATTACAGGTTAATAACATTCTCTCATATTATAATATGCCTTAAAATTTCCCCGGTTAAGAACGCACCGATATCTTTTCGAAAAGGCATATTACCGCAGATACGGGGAACAAAAGTAGAGGCATAAGATTTTGTTTCAAAATCATAAACAGACGGTATGTACCCTACATTACCGCCGGCATTTGTCACTACAAAGACTTCTTTTCCCGGTAAACTTTCTTCTAAGGTATGGGCAAATTCAGAAAAGAGTTCTGCGGGAATAGCAATAATCAAGGCATCGTTAATTTTTACCAACTGCACCTCTATTTTCTTAAAATTAACCTTTCCTTGCTCATAAAGTGAAAGCTGCTCTCCGGCTCCGGCTATCTGGAATTGAGCCATCTTCTTTTCTGCTTTTTCTATTCCTTCTTTCTCAAGAAGAGCTTCATTATCCTTGATGGTTTTAAGGAGTTCCTCTTTTGAAAGAGGGTCTAAAGGTAAGTCAATAAAAAGTTGATGGAAAGAAAATTCTTCTGCTTCTTTAGTAGGTAATTTTTGGAAACCTTCCATAGCCGCTGCGGCAAAGAATTTCCCGATACGCTCTATCTGACGGAAGCCTTCCTCGGGATCTTCAGAACCGACCGGGTTACTATTAATGTCACCACAAGCCCCCTGCAAGAAAATTGTCTCTGCTTCTAAGTTTTCCGCAATTATATCGGTGGCTACCCCGGGCCAGTCTCTACTAATTAAAGTGTTTGCCCTGCCCTGAACTACCGCATGAGCACCATAATTTACAAGAAATGTCAATGGTTTTTCATCTTTTTTCTCCCCTAATTTAATTAACCCAATTTCCTGGTTAACCCCTTTCTCCGGCTGAACACGGTTAGCACTAATTTCTTCTCCTGGAATAGGAAAACGACCTACGCCTATCTTGGCATCTTTTAAGTTCTCAAAAGCCTCTTTTACGGCTGGTAGGATAAGTCCCGGTAAGCTCCACAGGTAATCATTATCTTCTTCACCCCAGGCAAGATAGCCACCGCTAGCCGGACCGGAATGAGTGTGAGTTGCCCAAATGAAAATCTTCTCCGGCTTAATGGGAAAATGGGCCGAAATAAATTTACGGATTTCCTTTGCCAGAGAATCTTTAACACCCACTAAATCACAGACAAGCAGCAACCCTTTTTCTCTTTCGCTTTCCAGAAGCAACGCTTTACAAAAGAGCGAATCATGGATACCTGTAGATTTCCTCTCTAAGAAAGGGCCGTATCCGCATAATTCCACGCCTACTTTGGGAGTAATATCACTTTTTCCGACCCCAGCCTTTAAACTTATCATGTCATTTCCCCCTTATTTCCGTTTGATACTTCTGAATTTTTTTTAAAGCTTCTGTTAACGCCTGAACATTCTTTTCTTCCAGGAGAACATGGTTAGGTAATGTCAAATGTTCCTGGTAAGAAACTCTCTCGGCAACCGGACATTCCACTTTAGTATAATCTGCCTTTCCTTTGTACTTCTCGCAACTTATTGGACAGCCGGTGCGACCAAAATGCTGATTTTTAAACGCCGGTAGATGATAAACAGGAACTCCGTACCCGGTGTTCAGAGGTGTGCCTTCAGCCTGGAGCGCTTCTAATAGCCTTTCTCTGGACAATCCACCAAATTCTTCCTGATGGTAACGTAAACAATAAAAATAATAACCACGTTGTGTAATTCTATTATCAGGTTTCAAGGGGGCAAGTCCATCAATCTCTGTCAGCCCCTCACTGAGCAGGCAGGCATTTTTCATCCTGATTGCAGTTTGACGGGGCAACTTTTTAAGCTGGGTCCGTAAAATTGCTCCCTGAAATTCTGTAAGCCGAAAATTTGGCCCCACGATAGCGTGTTCATATTTTGCACTTCCCGAAGCACGGCCTATATGGTGATAAGCATAGGTTTTTTCGTAAAGCCCTTCACTATCAGTAACAACTGCTCCGCCCTCACCACAGGTAAGAGATTTACTCTGCTGGAAACTAAAAGTCCCTATATCACCAATGGTCCCAACTTTTCTACTTTTCCATTCTGTCCCCTGGGCATGAGCGCAATCTTCCAGGACAAAAAGATGATGTTTTTTAGCAATCTCCAGAATAGTATCCATATCCACCGGATAACCAGCATAATGGACGACCAGAATGCCCTTGGTGTTTTCAGTAATCTTTTCCTCCACTGAGGCCGGATCAATCTGACATGTCTCAGCTTTAATATCAGCAAAAACAGGGACTCCTTGAGCTAATATTACTCCAGTAGCAGAAGCAACAAAGGTGATAGCAGGCACTATCACTTCATCACCAGCCTCTATTCCCAGGGCTTTAAGTGCAGCCTGGATAGCAAGGGTGCCATTAGAAACTGCCAGACAGTATCTAGCGTCATGGTAAGCGGCAAACTCTTTTTCAAATAAATCAATTTCCTTACCTTCCGCATAACGCCACCACTGACCACTACCTTCCGCACAGCAGATATATCTTCGTCATCAACTTTTGGCCATTCTACTTTATAACCTTCGGGAAGAACGGGTTTCTTCCCACAAAGGGCTAGTTCGGTCATTTGTGTGCTTTCCTCCTTTAATTAATCTTAATTTTTCAGGTGTCTATATTTGACATTTCAAGATATACTCATCAAATTATTCAAGATAAACATCTCCAGTCCTTCATAGTCTCTTACCTTGATGTATTCCTGCCATTTCTTGCGGTCAATAGTGCGGACCAGGTGAAGAAGCTTCAGGAATATCTCCCGGCTATTTTTAAGATGTAAATAGGCGACTTCCTTCTTCTGAGTCCGCATGGCCTTGACATCAAGACCGATAAATTCACCATTCCGGCCATAGCCGTGTTTTTCCAGGATATTTACTTGATTAAAGGCCCTTCTTAGGTTTACTGCACCGAAGGTCTTATCTTCGTCAAACTTTAATCCGTTTTGATCGTTTAAATGCACTCCCCAAAGTTTATTATGCCAGAGACTATACCCCATCTCGTCAGCCGGGTCTAACCCGGCCAGGATACAATGGGCGGATTCAATAAGCACCCCCACGCGCGCCGGGTCTATTGTTTTATAAGCTAAACCAATGAAGTGCCCGCAGGTTGGACAATAGGCCTGGTCCATGGGTTCATTAGGCTTCATCTCTCCCAGGATGAGGATATACTTATCGTATTCAAGCAAAGCATTTATGTATTCTACTATTTGAGCTATTGCCTCACTGGAATCTTTAGATTCACGTATATATGTTCCTTCCCGGGCCGGCCAGAGGACAATTCTTTTTGTTTCCAGAATATTGGCAATATCAATGGCCCTTTTTGATCTTCTCAGGGCATATTGCCTTTCTTTTTCATTATTTGAGGTTATGGCACCGTCAATGGTTCTGGAATCTTCCCATAGTCTGGGAGCAATGAATTCTGCTTCCAGGCCTTCGCTGTCTAACAACCTTTTCACTTTTTTTTAGCCATTCCGGCCATTTCCTGGTAATTTGCTTTGGCGCTAACTAGATCATCGTCATGAAACTGCACCCCTTCAAAACCTAACTTTTTGTATAATTTTATCTTTTTGGCAAAAGATAGTTCAGCTCTCACCGCCGGCCCAAATGGGTCTGCCCCGGTATGAATATTCCAGGGGCCGAAAGAAAACCTATACTTGATTAATTGTTTCTTGGCCATGACTATTACCCTCTGCCTTTTTATCTTTATACTTTCAAACCTAATTTCTCTTCCAGATACCTTTTGCTTATCAGCGCGCTTTCTTTGGGCGTTCTTCCGGTGGAATCAAGCTCAACCATAATCCAACCTTTATAATCCACCTGTTTCATGATATCCACAATAGCCGGAAAATCAACCTTTCCCTCCCCCAGCTCCAGGAAATAAGTTATAATAGATTGATAATCACCTTTTTTCCGGTCTACTTCTACCTGTGTCATATTAATATCCTTGAAATGGGTATAAATTATTCTATCCATATAGGTGCGGAATACCTCCACAGGATCAGAACCGCCTCTGGCCAGGTGGGCTGTGTCAGGAACCAGATAAACGAGTTCCGGATCAGTCATATCACCTATCCGGGTAAGCTGTTCCCTTGTCTCTACCATAGTATTCCAGTGCAGGTGATAACAGGCCTTCAGGCTATGATCCTTACATCTGCGGCCAAGTTCATTGAGAGCTTTGGCTAAAACCTGATAATCTTCTTCGGTGTTGCCTTCCGGCCTCTTTGTTCCCCCGCCTATAACCAGATAAGAACAGCCCATCCGGGCCAGGAATTCAATCCCTCTGATATTATATTTCATTTCTTCATCGTATTTATCCGGGTCTATAAATCCACCGCCGCCATAAATGGTGACCAATTCCAGGTTCTTCTCCCCGATAATCTCTTTTAACTCGTTTTCTTTACCGTAATAATCATCTATCAAAAACAAGCCTGTCTCAAACCCTTTATACCCTGCTCCGGAAATTTCATCCAGGGACTTCAAGAAATTCTTATCTTTCTCCGACCACCAGGTTATGCAATGGTAGCCTACTTTTATGTTATCCATAGCTCAAATTGCCTCCTTTAATGCCCTAACCCGAACAAGTCGGAATTAAAAATGGCAAAATCCAAATGCCAGATACCAGATAAATCTGGTAAATCCAAAATCCAAATGCCAAAATCCAAATAAAATCCAAAATCCAAATTCCAAAATTTTGTCATTTGTCATTTATTCTCTATCTCACCATAGTTTCTTGCCAAAAGAGCAAGAACTTTACGAATAAGACACTAAAGAAAAAATATATCGGGTGTATTTTTTTAATAATAATTGTCTTCAACTGAAGTTCCGATATAAGCATTTTATTTTTCTAACCCCAAGTAATTCAAGG
>CAZUTJ010000022.1:0-10443 GCA_964622875.1 uncultured bacterium | reverse complement strand
TCAAATTAAGGGCAGTCCTTGTTCAGGGCCGAAGGGCTCATCGGGGAAAGAAGTCGAGAATATCGCAGCGCTATGAAAATATATGGGGAAGAAAGAGCCGGGGTAGCCGAACGAGTAAACCAGTTGGAGAGTGAGGTTGCTCGTCTAATCTTGATCAGGAGACTGCATCTAACAGATAGCCAGATTCGAGAATTGCTAGCTAAGATAGAAGGGGCCCGGATAGAGGAATACCTGGCCGAGAATTACCGCCGGGAAGAGCCCCTGCGCCAAGCCTTCGCTGATTTGAGAAGGGAGCTATTGCAGGGACCAGATGTGGGCCGGGAGGTAGAAGAGAAAGCGGTCCGGCTCAATCACCAGGTGCGCCAGTTCAGGAAGAAGTATCTGGCCAGGCTCATAGAAATTGAGAAAGAGATTAAGAAGATTCTAACTGGCGCTCAATTATTGGTAGTGGAAAACTTTGAATCCCGCCGAATTCTCACCCGGGATGAGCCAGACACCGTCCTTAAGAGTCACCGAGAGGCCAAGAAACTCTTAACCCGGGCCCGGGAAATCGTCTCTGAGCATACATTCGAGAGGAAAGCCGAAAGGTTGTTAGACCGCTATGTAACAGAACTCTTCTCTATATATGGAGAAATCCTGCCCAGGGAAGAGCGGGAAGAGATTAAGACAGTAGCAGTCATGGCGAGATACATAAATCCGGAGCCGCTGCGGGAGCTAACCAGGCATGTAGATGCTTTTGCCGTGACACTGAAGGCATTTGATGAGAAGTTCTATCGTGAAGTAGTGGGTGGGGAACTCAAGCCGGTGATGATGACCCTGGAGATTCTCAGGGAAGAGAGGGTCTGGTTTGAGATTATCACCCAAATCATTCCCACCCTCAGTGATGATCTAGATAACCTGCGGAAGATGTTTCACTGGATTAGATGGAATCTAGGGAGTGATGTTCCCCTGCATCTAACCAGATTCTTCCCGGCCTACAGATTGACACACCTGCCGCCTACCCCTATTAGGACCATGGAAGAAGCCAGGGAATTGGCTTTATCAGTGGGACTGAAATATGTTTACCTGGGAAATGTTCCTGGTCACGAGGCTAATAATACCTTTTGTCCGGGCTGTGGTAAAGCTATTGTAGAAAGAGTTGGTTTCATAGTATTGAGGAATCATATCGAGCGGGGAAGGTGTAAGTTCTGCCGTCGTTCCATTCCCGGTATATGGCGGTGAGCGCCAAAGGGGTCAGGTTTACACATTACACAAATTTAATCTATCACAAATATGTTCAGGACTTTCGGACGCCTGAGCCAAAATGCAAATTTGAAAAGTTAAATTTTAAGATTTTTAGTGGCATCAGGGTTCCCACTTGTTTCTTAATAAATACCATTTGCCAGGTTCAAGATTCAAAAGTCCAGAGGTTCACGGTTGTTTGCCTAAGCGGTTCAATCTTTATCGGTTTAACCCTGAACCCCGGAACTTTGAACCTGAGTAGTTACAAATTAATCTTATTCCCTGCTTCCGTAGTTCCGTGTTTCTGGGGTAAGTTTTAAGCCCCTTAGAACAAGTAATCTCAGTACCTTTGTGGCCATACCTGAGTAGTTACCTCTAAACTACAAACTGACTGAGATGTTTCCGGGATAACATTAGCCCCTCTTCCTCTCCTCCTCTCCCAGGACCATCAGGGCCACCTTCAAGGCGAGTAACCCCTCTTCCCCGGTAACTTTGGGTGGCTTTTTGTTGGTCAGGCAATCAACGAGATGAACCATCTGCTCTAAAAACATATCATTCTTCTGATACACTAGCGGCTCAGTGGTGCCATCACCCTTTTTCAGAAGATACAGGCCCTCCTTTTCCGGGTGGAAATGGGAGCGGAACTCGTTGACCTCAAATGTCCCCGGGAACATAAGAACACCGTCAGGGCCGATGAGGTCCATTCCCGATAAGGGGGAGACCTTTTCCGCCAGGCCCCATGACCAGAAGTTGGACATAATGTTTCCCGATTCGTATTCTACCCAGACAGAGCCGGTATCCAGGGCCGTGCTCGTCTTGAGCCTGGTCATCCCGGAAACTACCTTAACCGGTTTACCAAACATATAGTGGGCATAGTCAAAGTTGTGGATCATCCCATCCAGGAAGGGGCCTCCCCCGTTGTCCCGGTCAAAAAACCAGGGTAGGTGGCCCGGCCCAAAGCTAGCCTTTACATCTCTCCAGATGAGCGGTTGGCCCAAAACCCTGCTGGCGACAATCTCTTTTGCCCGGCCCCAACAATTATCGAATCTTCTCACCTGTCCTACCTGGAGAGTTACCCCGTTTTCCTGGCAGGCTTCAATCATCTCCCTTCCTTGAGCCAGGGTCCGGGCCAGGGGCTTTTCACAGAAGACATTGATCTGCTTCTCTGCCGCCTGGATAGTTGCCTTATGGTGGAGGGCGGTAGGCAGGCAGATTAGCGCCACCTCAATTTCCTCAGAGGAAAGCATTTCCCCATAATCACAGTAGGCCTTTCCTACCTTAAATTCTTCCGCGTAACTCTTAAGGAGATTATCATTGATATCAGCGACGGCGGCTATTTCCGCACCGGAAATCTCTCTCAGATAACGGGCGTGATGCCTTCCTATCCCGCCGCATCCGATAATTCCCACCCTAACCCTTTCCATAAAAAACCTCCTTTTTAACTTTACCTAAACTCCGAGCCGGCATTAATGTTTTACCAGAACTTCTTTCTTCGTCTTTGAAGATTTGTATATGGCATCCAGGATTTTCATCACCTCTAAGCCCTGCTGACCCGAAGCTGTAGGTTCGGTATCCCGGCGAATACAGTCAAGGAAATGCGCCTGAGGGCTGCCCTCTTTATATCTGATGGCCGGCTTTTTAATGACCACTTTATCTCTCTTTTCCTCAAAGAGTTTCACCCCAAAATGGTAACTGCCGGCTACATTTCTCTGTTCCACCCCGGCCCGGGTACCGAACAACTGAGTATACATCTCTTCCGGCCATTCAGTCTTGGTGGCCCAGGAAGCCTCCATAAATATTAAGGCCTCATTTTCCAGCCTGACAATGGCTATCCCGAGGTCTTCCACATCAAAGTGCATCTTATTACCTCGGGCCTGAGGCCCGGCGATCTTATCGTGGGTGGCTCCAAAAACAGAGACCGCCCGGGGATATCCCATAAGCCAGAGGACAAAATCAAGCCGGTGCACACCCAGGTCTATGACCGGGCCGCCGCCGGAAATCTTTTTATCCGTAAAGCTCCTTTTCATCGGCGCCCCCCTCTGCCTCAACCAGCCGGTCTTGGCATAATAGATCTCACCCAACCTGCCGCTGTCCACATAGTTTTTGATAAATCTTGCCTGGGGGCTAAAGCGGAAGTTAAAATGAATCATCAGCTTGCGCTTATTCTTTTTTGCTTCCTGGAGCATCTTTTCTGCTTCCCGGGCACTCAAAGCCATAGGCTTCTCACAGAGGACATGTTTGCCATGTTGGAGAGCATAGATACTCATCGGGGCATGAAATTTATTGGGCGTAGCAATGCTCACTGCCTCTAACTCTTCCATTTGCAACATCTTCCGGTAGTCAGTAAAAGTCAGGGGAACATCATATTTGCCCTGAAACTCCTGGAGCAAATCCTTCCGGACATCACCTATAGCCACGATGTCCACTCCTTTACAACGGGCATATTCTAACAGGTGATAACCTCCCATACCTAATCCAATTACCCCTACCTTTATTTTCTTCACCTCTATCCTCCTCCTTTTAAAGGAACTCAAAACCGAAGTTTGCGCACTCGCTCCAAATAATATTTGTAGTTCTTAAGTGATGTGCCCGGGGTAATCCCATGATCAGGCATAAGAATAAAACCACCCTCTTTCATTAAGCTAATATGCGATTCAAATTCTGCATCAATAGCAGCAAAATCCTTTTCAAGAGTAAGCTTATCAAAGCCTCCAATCATGCGCATTTCCTTGCCAAAGCGCTTACGCATATGCTCGGGTGTAGCACCCCATGTGCCCGGCTCGATAGGAAAGAAAACATTAACCCCGGCTTCCATCCAGTTGGGGATTAAAGGTTCTACCATTCCATCAGAGTCAAGTCCCAATAAATGAACACCATGGGACTCCAGCTTGTCTCGAATTTTTCGGTATCCCGGGGCTACGTACTGATCAAAAACAGCGGGGCTTACCAGCGGACCTGATTTGCCACAGATATCTTCCCATCCAAATCCCATGTCAGGAACCACACCCATCCTTTTGGCTATTGGCAGTGTTTCATCCAGGCTCCAACAAGCCAACTCCGCAAGTGTATCAACCATATCTCGGTAAACTTCCGGAGCGTCAAACATAAGATATGACATATTCTCTACGCCCATCCAATTGCGAATCCATCCCATCATGGAAGCGACATTGATCACAATGGGAAGACCGGAGTTATCGGCAGCTTCCAGGCGCTGTTCTATATCATCAGGGATGCGTTTGGGATTCGGTTGTAATCGTTCCTTGAACTGTGGCCAGTCCTTGGCCTCTTTCAGAGTAAAGTCGATATAGTGGGGAATACAACTTCTTTTTTTCCAATCTTGCTTTATCACCCCTGAGCTATCACGAAAAATACGATAGTCGTCAGTCTCTTCCAATGTCTCTTCTTCAAAGGCGGGTAATATATCTAAATTGGCCCCAAAAGATGTCCAATATGGTACAGTATCGAAATAGTCATGTGCATGGCAATCTTTTGGGTAACCTTCTTGATACCATCTTTCATATGTTTCATCCCATCCATACCAATGGATCACGGGCATACGATCAAACTGACCGTAATTCATTATTTCCTGAAAAAGCTCCCGATAATTCATTTACTTTCCTCTCCGATTCTAGGTACATTCTGAAAATGAACCCCAATATTACCTGGGATGAGCACGGATAGGACAAAGATTCTTATGAATTTATAAAATGACAAATGACAAAATCCAAATGACAAATAAATCAAAATTAAATTATGAAACCACAGATTTCACAGATTTTCACAAGATTCAAAAATTATTTTAAACACTAAATATTTTAAAATTCTTCTTCAGTATTTAGATGAATTTTATCTGTGTTAATCTGGTGTAATCTTGTGGTTAAGGGCTTGATGAATCAAGCCCTTACAACTTTGAAATTCCTGGATACCAAGCTATCTTTTTCCTGCCTTCTGTCAGCTATGGCAACAAGCTTCACCTTTTCCTCAGGCATATCCAATATCATATTAACATGAAAATATAGTCCCGCAGCTGCTAATTTATAAGCCATTTCCTTTTCCCTTTCCTTAAAGCAACCTTTTGAAAACCGGCTTTTCGGCCATTTTTCCTCATTTGAGTCTCACCTAAACTTTGTTATCCGGAGTATGAGACATTATGTCCTTAACGGTAAAATTTATAAAAATCTGCGTTCTGTGGTTTTTCATATTCTCCTGGCTCTATTTGACCCTACCTTCTTTGAACCAGACGATGGTCTTCCTTAAGCCTTCTTCAAAGGTAATTTTCGGTTCCCAGTTTAGCTCTTTTTGGGCGCGGGTGATGTCCGGACAGCGCCTCCGGGGGTCATCTATCGGCAGGTTCCTATAGATAATTTGGCTCTGACTTTTAGTTAAAGAAATGATGGTCCAGGCTAAATCGAGGATGGACAGTTCCTGGGGATTGCCCAAATTAACCGGCTTGTTTAAATCGGATAACATCAACTTATATATCCCTTCGATCAAGTCGAAGAGGCAACAGAAACTCCTCGTTTGGCAACCATCACCAAAAACGGTGAGGGGTTTACCATTTAAGGCTTGATTGATAAAATTGGGGATGGCCCGGCCATCTTCCCTCCTCATCCTGGGGCCATGAGTATTAAATATACGGACTATCTTGACATCGATTTTATGGGTGCGATGATAAGCTAAAGTGAGAGCCTCAGCAAAGCGTTTGGCTTCATCATATACTCCACGCGGTCCGATGGGATTGACATTTCCCCAGTAATCCTCTTTTTGAGGATTAACGAGAGGGTCACCATAAACCTCACTGGTGGAAGCTAAGAGAAACTTAGCCTTCTTAGCCCTGGCTAAGCCCAGAGCATTATGGGTGCCCAGGGAGCCGACCTTTAAAGTTTGTATGGGAAATTTTAAGTAATCCACCGGGCTGGCTGGGGAGGCAAAGTGAAGGACATAATCTATATTTTCATCTAAATCAATGAACCTGGTGACATCGTGTTTTATGAACTGGAAATCCGCCCTTCCCTCTAAATGAGAGATATTGGACCTACTGCCGGTGATGAGGTTGTCCATACAGATAACCTCATAACCCTCCTCAAGCAACCGGTCGCAGAGATGAGAACCGATAAACCCGGCTCCCCCGGTTATCAAGCAGGTAGGCATAATGCTCCTTTTAAAAAACTTTATAACCACAGATTACCCAGATTATCACCAGATTTAATTTTAAGAATTAAAAGAGAATAAGACAGAATTTGCAGGATTAAATAGGATGGATATATAAGAAAATTTAAAAAATCCAGTTAATTTTGTTAATCCTGTCAAAAGAAAAGAATTAGATGTTAATTCTTTTTCTGTGTTAATCTGGTGAAATCTCGTGGTTTAAAAAAATTATAATCTGATAATTCTCTCCCTTCCCTCAGAGACATCTCTAGTGGCGTTACGGGTATCTATAATGAGCCTGGCTGACTTCACTATCTTTTTATAATCGTAGAGCTGATGGTCGGTAATGATGGCTACACAGTCAGCCTCTCTCAAGGATTTCTCTGAAATAGGGATAGATTTGAAGGTAGTCGTATCCACTCTCAGCTCAGAGATATAGGGATCGTTATAGGAAACGGCCGTTCCTTTTTGAAGAAGTATTTCCATTATCTCTAAAGCCGGAGATTCTCTGATATCGTCAATATCTCTCTTATAGGTTACTCCCAGAAGGAATATCTTAGCTCCCTTGAGACTCTTCCGACACTCATTTAAAGCATCATTAATCTTCTCTACTACATAACGGGGCATAAAATGGTTGATTTCCCCGGCTAAGTCAATAAACCGGGCCGGGAAATCGTTAAGTCTAGCCTTCCAGGAAAGGTAGAAAGGGTCTATGGGAAGACAATGGCCTCCCAGACCCGGGCCCGGATAAAAAGGCATGAAGCCAAAAGGCTTGCTGGCCGCCGCCTCAATAACCTCCCAGACATCTATCTTGAGACGGTTGCTGATAAGAGCTAATTCATTGACCAGGCCGATGTTAACGGTACGGAAGGTATTCTCCAATAACTTCACCATCTCGGCGGCTTCGGTGGAGGAGACCGGAATAACCTGATCAATGATTTGTTCATAGAAAAACCTGGCTATGCGGGTGCATTGAGGAGTAATCCCCCCCACCACTTTGGGGATATTCTTAGTCTTATAGCGGGGGTTGCCGGGGTCCACTCTCTCGGGAGAAAAAGCTAAATAAAAATCTTTTCCTCCTTTTAAGTTTTTCTCCTCCAGCAGGGGAAGGATAATTTCCCGGGTCGTTCCCGGATAAGTGGTACTCTCCAGGATGATCAACTGTCCTTTTTTCACATAGCGGGCAATCTCCCGCGCCGCCGCCATAATATAGGAAACATCCGGCTCCTTCGTTTTGCGCAGAGGAGTAGGAACGCAGATGCTGATGGCCTCAACCCCCTCTAAGACTTTATAATCATCCGTCCCTTTCAGTCTTCCTTTTCGGACCAGAGGTCTTAGCTCTTTATCGGAGATATCAAGCAGATAGGACAGGCCCCGGTTAAGACTGGCTACCCGTTCCCGGTCCACATCAATACCTACCGTCTCAAAGCCGGCCCGGGCAAACTCCACCGCTAAAGGAAGACCAACATAGCCCAGACCGATAACCGCTACCTTCGCTTCCCGTCGGCAGATCTTAGCCCTTAACGACATATTGGTCCCTTTTTTTCTTCAACTTCTTCCACCAACCCTCTTCTTTAATATACCAATCGATGGCTCTCTCCAGGCCCTTCGGCAGACTAACAGTGGGAGACCAGTTCAGAAGAACCTTGGCCTTAGAAGTAGAGGAGAGATGTTTCCGAACATGGCCGGGACGATCCTTTACAAATCTGGCTAAAGTTTCCGGCTTATTTAGTTTCTCCAGAATAACCTTAGCCATGGTGTTGATGTCGGCGTCCTCTCCCGCCCCTAAGTTGATCACCTCTCCTTTTAGCCCTTCTAAATCTCCCCCCAGAGCCCTATCCAGGGCCCGGCAGGTATCTTCAACGAAGAGCCAGTCGCGGGTAAAGGTCCCGTCTCCGTAGATAGGCAGGGGTTTACCCTCTAAGGCATTAGTAATAAAGAGGGGGATCATCTTCTCCGGATACTGGTGAGGTCCATAGTTATTGAAAGGCCGGAGGATAATAATGGGTAGGTCATAGGTGATAAAGTAAGCATAAGCTAATCTATCCGCCCCGGCCTTAGCGGCCGCATAGGGACTCCGGGGTTTGAGGGGATGGTTCTCAGTCATCGGAATCTCTTCTGCTGTCCCGTATACTTCGCTGGTAGAGATGTGAATAAACCTTTCCACCGAGTGGGACCTCAAAGATTCTAAAAGCACCTGAGTTCCCTTGATGTCCGTAGAGAGGAAAGGGTCGGAGTTATCAATAGACCTATCCACATGCGTCTCGGCAGCCAGGTGGACGACCATATCCGCCTGGCGCAGGGCATTCTCTACCGTTTCCTTATCCCGGATATCTCCCTTCCAGAAAGAGAAGCGAGGGTTTTCCCAGACCTCCGGAGTGAAATTGTCTAAATTGCCACAATAGGTAAGGGCATCCAGAACGGTTACTAAATAATCCTGGTGTCGGGACAAGATGTATTTAGTAAAATTGCTGCCGATAAAACCGGCCCCTCCGGTTATTAATAATCTTTTCATCGTCCCACCCCCACATAGGTGAACCCCATATCTCTCAATTTTTGCGGGTCATAGATATTTCGCCCGTCAATGATGAGGGGATTCCGGAGAAGCGATTTTATCCGTTCAAGGTCTAAATGCTTAAATTCCTCCCATTCCGTAAGAATAAGGAGACAGTCGCTGCCCGCAGCTACTTCATAGGAATTAGCACAGCACTCAATGTCCGGAAGAATAGCTTGGGCGGTCCCGGCCGCGGCCGGGTCGAAGGCCTTAACCTTAGCCCCTTCCGCCTGAAGCCGTTCAATTATTTTAAGGGAAGGAGCCTCCCTGACATCGTCGGTATCCGGCTTAAAAGCCAGCCCTAAAACGCCGATGGTCTTATTATTCAAAGTCCATAAGGATTCTTTGATTTTTTTGAGGAATTGTTCTATTTGTCGGCGATTTATCCTCTCAGTAGCTTTAAGAAGCTGGAAATCGTATCCGCACTCTTCTGCCAGGCTGATGAAGGCGGCTACATCCTTGGGAAAGCAGCTTCCTCCATAGCCTATACCGGCCTTGAGGAAGCTCCGGCCAATGCGTTTATCCAATCCCATGCCTTGAGCCACCTGCTCCACATCCGCCCCCACCCGTTCGCAGATGTTGGCGATGGCATTAATATAGGAAATCTTTAAAGCTAAGAAAGAGTTAGAGGCATGCTTGATGATTTCGGCACTTTTTATATCAGTAACGATAAGAGAGGTGTTGAGAGGTTCATATAACTGCCTCATAACCTTCTCCGATTTTTCGCTTTCCACTCCAATAACAATCCTATCCGGATGCATAAAATCGTAGATGGCCGACCCTTCCCGCAAGAACTCCGGATTGGAGACGACATCAAAATCTACCCCCTGAGTATTGTGGAGTTTAATGGCTCTCCTCACCCACTCTCCCGTCTTTACGGGAACAGTGCTCTTCTCTACCACTATCTTATATCCCTCCATAGCCGGGGCGATTTTCCGGGAGACATCCTCCACATAGGAAAGATCCGCTTCTCCATTCTCCCGGGGAGGAGTGCCTACGGCAATAAAGATGAGTTCAGATTTTTTAACTCCTTCTTCTATGTGAATGGTAAAAGATAGCCTTCCCTCTTCAGCATTCTTCCTTACTAATTTTTCTAATCCCGGCTCAAAGAAGGGAATGCCCCCTTTCTTAAGCTTGCTGATTTTCTCTTTATCCACATCCACACAGACTACTTCATTTCCCAGCTCGGCAAAGCAGGCAGCGGAGACCAGGCCCACATGTCCCGCTCCAATCATGCAAAGTTTCATTTTTCCTTCCCATCAGGTATGGCCACAAAAGCACGAAGACACTAAGATAAGGCTGTTAGAATAAAAAGGTTGAATTAGTTTCATTGGTCTGCCCTGGTGCTCTGGTGTATCTTTGTGTCTTGGTGGCTGAGTAGTTACCAACCTTAGCCCTATCTAATCGGAATCCTCAAAGGGTCCGGAAAAATACCTTTCAACCGAAAAGCGATAGCTATACTTAGCTCATCTTCCCGGTCCGGCCTCCATTCTCTCTCTACAAATATTTGGCCTTCCCAA
>CAZUTJ010000021.1:3377-10570 GCA_964622875.1 uncultured bacterium | reverse complement strand
CTATGTATGAGAGCCTGATCCTTGACCCTGATTGGATCCACGACTTCAACCGGGTCTATACAGAGATGTATAAAAAACACTTTACTTATATGTTTGAGAATGTAGGTAGGCCTGATGGCGTCTGGCTTTATGAGGACCTGGGCTACAAGAACGGCCTCTTTGCTTCGCCTAAGGTGTTGGAAGAGCTTATCTTCCCCTATTATAAAGAGATGGTGGATTTCTTTCATGCTTATGATCTGCCGGTGGTCCTGCATACCTGCGGGAGCACGGCCCCGGCCCTACCTCTCATCATAAACACCGGGTTTGACGGACTGAATCCTATAGAGCGTAAAGCTAAAGATAACGATCCTTTTATCTTTGCGGAAAAGTATGCCGGGCAGATTGCTTTTATCGGGGGGCTGGACGCGCGCGTCTTTGAGTCAAATGATAAAGATATTATTCGCCGCGAGGTAAAGAATTATCTGGAAGGGATGAAAGCGCGCGGAGCCCGGTTGGTATTTGCCTCCGACCACTCTATTTCCCCTAATACGCGCTATGAAAGCTACCGCTACGCCCTGGATGTCTACCGCGAGTATATGATGTACTAATTCATTGCTAAGGTAGCATCCCAAAAAAAAGAGGCCAGGATTATAGCATGAGCCAAGAAGTAGCCCTTGAGGCACTTTATCTCAAGACCGACTGGTGCTCTGTAACATTAGTTTTGCATCATTTGGTAGTGTAGCCCTTTATGGGCGTAGAGAACGGGAACAGGCCCCTACACTACACTAGCTGCACCTGACAGAAATTTGTGTTACAAAGCACCAGGAAGATAAAAATAAGGGGAAGTTGAATGCCGAATAATACTGTTCAGATTTCCGGGGAGGATAAATCTATTCTCCGGCAACTGGCCGAAAGGCAGGTGGAGATGGCCGCCGACCCCATAAACAAAGAGAGGATAAATGAATGGAGGCGTCTTAACGGTCTTAAGCCCGGCCGGCCGTTGGTTTGGATTAATGAAATCCCCTGGCATGAGATGGAGAAAGAGGCGGAGTTGGCCTTGAAGACAAAAGATCCTTTTCTTCAGGAGGTAGAAGGGCAGATGCGCCGGGGGATATACCAGTGGGAGTATATGCCGGGGGATATGGTAGTTGAACCTAAGTTTTATTCGCCTCTGGTGATAAAAGATACCGGTTTTGGGATGAGCGAAGACAGTGATATTATTCCCCCGGGTGAAAAAGGGGGCATTGCCTCCCGGCACTTTCATAGTCAGATTAATAATGAAAAAGACCTGGAAAAGATAAAGAACCCGGTGGTAACTCATGATAAAGAAGCCGGCGAAAGGAATTATCAGATATTGAAAGACATTTTTGGAGATATCCTAAAAATAGAGAAAATAGGGATTGTGCATAGCTGGTTTGCCCCCTGGGATATGCTGGTTACCTGGTGGGATGCCCAACCGGCCTTAATGGATTTGGCCCTGCGCCCGGAACTGGTACATCAGGCCATGGACCGGTTAACCAATGCTTATCTGTCCCGATTAGAACAATGGCGCCAATTAAATCTACTTTCTTTAACCGCAGGCAATTATCGTGTAGGCTCAGGCGGGCTGGGTTACACCGACGATTTACCACCGGCCGACTTTGACCGCAACCAGGTGCGCACCCAGGACCAATGGGGTTGTGCCACGGCCCAGATATTTTCTGAGGTCTCGCCCCAAATGCATGAAGAGTTTGCCTTAAAATATGAAAGGCGTTGGTTAGAACAGTTCGGTTTAAACTACTACGGTTGCTGTGAGCCTCTCCATAATAAGATAGATTTAATAAGCGGTATCCCTAACCTGCGTAAGGTCTCTATTAGTCCGATGGCCGATATGGAAAAGGCGGCTCGACAGATAGGCGATAAATATGTAATTTCCTACAAACCCAACCCGGCCATTTTTGCCCCCGATAAATGGAATCCGGGCCAGGCCCGAAAGGATCTGAAATCGGCTCTGGAGAAGGCAAAAGGGTGTGTAATAGAAGTGATTATGAAGGACATTAGTACCGTGCGCCACGAGCCAAAGCGATTATGGGAATGGTCCCAGATAGCTAAAGAGACAGTGATGAACATGGGGTAGGGGGGATTAGCGAATATTTATGAAATTATCTGGCGCGTTGCCCATGAAAGATAAAAAGGTTCTTATTACCGGTGGATCAGGAGTGCTTGGACAGGCTTTAAGTAATGAGATGATAAAAGATTATGATGTGCTCCTATTGGATACTGTAAAACCTAAAAATGGATTTCCCTGGGTTAAAGCCGATATGCGTAGGTATGAAGAGGTAAAGAAAGCAACCGAAGGCTGTAATATGGTTATGCATGTTGGAGCGATTCATCCCTGGAAGAAATATGCAGATGAGGAATATCTGGATATTAATATTAAAGGAACCTGGAATGTTCTTTCCGCTGCTCAAGAGAGTGGTATAAAGAAAGTGGTTTACACATCCAGCATTTGGGCAAGAGGACACCTTCCAAATACACCGGATTTTTTTCCTATCGACGAGAGAACAAAAAGGCCCCCTAATGAGTTATATGGTTTAACCAAGTGGGTAGGTGAAGAGACATGTGAATTATTTAGTGGCAACTTTGGCATGGCAACTATTGTTTTAAGAGCCGGCACTTTCATTCCAAAAGAGAATTCAGCATGTATAGGATTTGAACTTCTCACTTCCAGGGTAGATAGGCGAGATTTGATATCAGCTCATATCCTGGCTGCAAAATCAAATCTCAAAGGCCATCACTTTTTCTCTGTTGTAGCAAATTCTCCCTTTTCTGATAGAGATTTAAGAAATCATAGCCTGGAAGAGTTATTAAAACGAGATTTTCCGAGGGCTTTAAAAACGCTAAAAAAGGAAGGGTTTGTTTTGCCTAAAAAATATGATTGCTGGAGTATCAAAAAGGCAAAAAAGGTATTAGGATATTCTCCAAAATATAATTTTAAAGAGTGGTGGGAGGAATACGAAAAAAATGAAACTCTTTAAAAAAAAAGCTTTAATTACCGGAGGAAGTAGGGGTATCGGAGAAGCAATTGCTTTGAAATTTGCCGAAGAAGGGGCGGATGTTGCTATAAATGGAAGGGACAGAGCAACCCTGCAGAAGGTGGCCCAAAAAATTGAGAAAAAAGGAAGAAGGGCTCTCACCCTTATCTATAATGTGAGAAATGTTCAAAGTTTAAAAGAGATGGTAGAAAAAGTAGTGGGAGAATTTGGAAGACTGGACATTTTAGTAAACAATGCTGGAATCCTTGGGAATGAACCCTTTCTAAAGGTGGGCGAAGAAGGATGGGATGCTATCCTCGATACCAACCTTAAGGCTGTTTATTTTTTAAGCCAATTTGCTGCCGGACAGATGATAAAACAAAAAAGCGGAACTATTATCAATATAGCCTCTGATATTGGATTCAGGCCGGCTTCCAGCCCTTACGCTATATCTAAATGGGGAGTTGCCGGAATGACTAAGGGGTTGGCAAGAGAGTTGGGGAAATACGGAATCAGGGTAAATGCTGTTGCTCCTGGAGTAACCGCTACGGATATGACCGGCCGTAAAGACAAGCCTTTAGAGCAATCTAACTATCCTCTGGGCCGCATCGCCACTCCGGAGGATGTGGCCAGGGCGACTCTTTTTCTTGCTTCCTCCGATTCTTCTCATATCACCGGGCATAATCTTTTAGTAGATGGAGGGCAATCCCTATTATGAAAAATAAAAATTTATCCGGAACGGTCTTTGATATTAAAAAATTTGCTGTTCATAATGGACCCGGGATAAGGGGGATAAGTATCAATTATGACTGAGAGTTTACTTCCCAACCCAAAAGTGCTTAGCAACTTGCATGAGTTTTTTGCCTCGGGTTATTTTGAGGAGCCTGAGGCTAGCCCCATGTTACGTTGGTCCCGGGCCGAGCGCCGCCACCTGGAAAATCGAAAAATGCCTTCCTATCAGGGGGAATTTCTCTATCCTTGCGGTCCGGTGCACTTAGGAGAAGAGCAGCGCCTTATGGGACCGAATTATTCATTCACCTATTATTATAACGAAAATGCCTTGAGGGAGTTACTTGCTGAGGCCACAGAAGCGGAGCGGGAGACGCTGAGGGCCTTGCAAACATCCATGCGCGACCTGGGAGCGAAACTGAATATCATCAAAACAGTGCACACCGTCGGTGGTCGCGGGTACACTCACAGTATACCTAACTATGGACAGGTATTGCGGGAAGGATTCTCCCAACACAGCCGTCGTATCGCCAAGAATCTCCACCTGGCGCGTCAGCGTCAGGACGCTGAGCGGATAGACTTTTATCTGGGGTTAGAGGATGTCCTGGCCGGTATTAAATGTTGGCAGCAGCGTCTTCTTGAATCCCTACGTTCCGTTTCTCTCAGCAACCCCATGGCCGAAGCCGGGCGAAAACGTCTCCTCCTGGCTTATGAACAGGTTCCTTTTTATCCGGCCCGTGATTTCTTCGAGGCCCTGGTTGCTTATAATTTCGTTTTTTATCTCGATGGTGGTGATAACCCTGGCCGAGTTGACCAGGAGCTTTTCTCTTACTATGAAAGCGATTTGGCTAAAGGGTGTATCACTCATAAAGAGGCGGTGGATTTAATTCATTGCCTCTGGGAGAACTGTGATGCTAACAGTGGGTGGAGCGCCGGAATTGGGGGCACAACCTCAGCCGGTGAAGCTGCTTATAACGATTTGACCGTCGCTTGTTTAGAGGCAGCCCATCAGATGCGTCGTCCCAATCTGCAATTGCATGTCCGTCGCGACATGCCCGAAAGAGTGTGGGAGGCAGCGATGGATACCCTGGCCACCGGATGTGGACTGCCTGCTCTCTACAACGAAGAAGAATACCTGCGCTCACTGCGAGAGGCCCACCTGGGCCTAAGTGAAGAAGACCTGGGGTGGCACAACGGTGGTGGTTGTACAGAGACAATGATCCATGGATGCTCCAATGTCGGCTCACTGGATGCCGGAATTAACTTACCGTTAATTCTTGTCCAAACTTTTAACAAGCATTTAGCTAGCGCAACCGACTTTGGCAAATTGGTTTCAGCGTATAAAGAGGATGTGGCTTTAATAGTGGGTGAGATTACCGATGAGGTGAATGCTGACCAGGAGGCAAAGGCCAGGCTGCGGCCCCAGCCTAAGCGAAGCTTGCTCATTGACGATTGTATCGACCGGGGGCGGGAGTTTAATGCCGGAGGGGCTCGATATAACTGGAGCGTAATAAATGTAGCCGGATTAGCTAATGTTATAGATTCGCTGGCAGCGGTGCGGGAAGTGGTATTTGAAAAGAAAGAAAAAACCGGCGCCGAGCTTTTAAAAATCTTGCAGGACAATTATGAAGGTGAAGAAACCTTCCGGCAGCGTCTGGCGCGGTGTCCTCGATTCGGAAATGACAACTCCGGTGCAGACAAAATTGCTGCCGATATCTCCGGGTTTGTCTTTCAAGAATTCCTCCGCTATACTCCCTGGCGTGGGGGTAAGTTCCTTCCCTCATGTCTCATGTTTGTTACTTACGTTGAGGCCGGAAAATCGGTTGCCGCTATGCCGGATGGACGTTTAGCAGGAGAGCCGCTGGCTGATTCTGCCGGACCGGTAGCCGGAAGAGACCTAAAAGGGCCTACGGCTACTTTATCTTCGTGCACTTCTCTTGATCAACGCCATGCCTTAGGGACATTAGTAGTAAATATTCGACTTTCGAAAAAATTATTTTTAGAAAACGGTCTGCGAAAAAAGATAAAGACACTTATTAAGGGTTATTTTCAAAAAGGGGGGATGCAGCTTCAAGTAAATGTAGTAGATCAAAAGATACTGCGAGAAGCCATTGAGTCTCCCGAAGAATATGGAGATTTGATTATTCGCGTGGGCGGCTACTCTGAATATTGGAGAAATTTAACTCCTGAATTGTGGAAGAGTATTCTGGAGCGTATAGAGCATGAGTAAAGTCAAGGCTTATAAACATAAAGCGGTAGTTACCGACCAGTGCTCTGTAATATTAGTTTTGTATCATTTGGCCCTCCACCTGATTTGCAGGAAAGCAAATCAAAACGGGGAGGACAAGTAGTGTAGCCCTTTATGGGCGTAGAAGACGGGGACAAGCCCCTACACTACCTCAACTGCAGCGGCAGAAATTTGCGTCACCATGCACCAGGTTCAAGGTTAATGGTTAAGTGGTTAACAAGTTTCTATGGTAAATGAGAGGTGAAAGATGTCTAAAATTTTGGTAACGGGAGGAGCGGGGTTCATCGGTTCTCACCTTGTGGATAGTCTAATCAGGGGAGGGCATGAGGTGCCGGTTGTTGACGATCTTTCTCATGGGAAGAGAGAGAATATAAATGGCCAGGCTAAGTTTTATCAAATGGACATCAGGGATTCCCGTTTGGAGGAGGTGTTCAGGAAGGAAAGACCTGATTATGTTAATCACCATGCGGCCCAAATGGATATTAGAAAATCTGTAGCTAATCCTGGCTTTGATGCCGAGGTTAATATAGTGGGGACCTTGAATATATTGGAAAACTGCCGCAAATATGGAGTGAAGAAAGTTATTTTTGCTTCCTCGGGAGGGGCGATTTACGGTGAAGGGAATGATAATTTACCTTTTGGTGAGGAATCTTTCCTGAAACCGCTTTCCCCTTACGGGGTAGGCAAGTGCGCCGGGGAATACTATCTCCATTTCTATCGAGAAACCTATAAATTGGATTTTACGGTTTTGAGGTATGGTAATGTTTATGGGCCGCGACAAGACCCGGAGGGAGAAGCGGGGGTAGTAGCTATCTTTATTAAGGCTATGCTGAGGGGTGGTTCTCTTACTATTTTTGGAGACGGAGAGCAGCTGCGGGACTATATTTATGTGGACGATGTGGTTCGGGCCAACAACCTCTCTCTTAACAAAGGAGAAGGGGGCGTTTTCAATATTGGGACCGGGCAAGGGGCTTCTGTCAACGAGCTTTTTAAGAGGCTGGCGGAGATAATCGGCTTTAAAGGAGAGCCGGTTTATAGCTCTTCCCGGGCGGGAGAACTCTTGAAAACCTACTTAGATTTTAATCGGGCCGAGGCAGTTTTGGGATGGCAGCCGCAGGTTGGCCTGGAAGAAGGTCTGAAGAGGACAGTGGACTATTTCCGGGAAAAAATCTAACCACGGAAGCGCGGAAGTTAGGAGACACGGAAAGATAAAAAAATTTCCT
>CAZUTJ010000021.1:0-3277 GCA_964622875.1 uncultured bacterium | reverse complement strand
GAAACTTAAAGAATTTTCTTCCTGGTTAGCAGTGGTCTTAATTTTCTGTGTCTATCTGTGTTCACCTGTGGTTTATTCTTTCCTAAGCCGTAAAAAAAGCAATAAAATTAATTCTTATTCCGTAATTCCGTGTTTCTGTGGTAGGTTTTAAGTTATGAGGGATAGAGGATGAGTAAAAAACTCTTAGCTGAACTTCAGGAAAGAATTCTTTTGGCTGATGGGGCTATGGGAACGATGCTTCATGGTCAAGGATTAGGGGCGGGCGTTTGTCAGGAAGAATGGAATGTAAGTCATAGAGAAGAGGTTAAAAATATTCATGAGGGCTATCTCCGGGCCGGTTGCCATTTAATCTCAACCAATACTTTCGGGGGTAATAGATTTTGCCTGAAGAAGTTTGGTCAAGAAGGCAGGGTTAGGGAATTCAATAAAGCAGCCGTAGAGATTGCCAAAGAGGCGGTCAAGGATAGCCTGGCTTTTATCCTCGGCGATGTGGGGCCAACGGGAGAATTTATGCCGCCCCTGGGAACAGTTACCTTTGAGGCTATGAGTGAGGTTTTCCGGGAACAAATATCAATTTTGGCCGAAGCCGGGGTAGATGCCCTTATCATCGAGACAATGAGCGATCTCCAGGAGGCCCAGGTCGCGGTAAAGACCGCTAAAGAAACCGGCCTCCCTGTCTTAGTAAGTCTAAGCTTTAATCCCGGCAAGAGGGGTTTTCGGACGATGATGGGAGTGGGTATTCCCACCGCTCTGCAGAGGTTAGAGGAATCAGGGGCCGATGTCCTGGGAAGCAATTGCGGAGAAGTAAACCTACATGAGATGGCCGGGATTATCAAAGAGATGCGCAGCTTAACAGACAAGCCTTTATTAGCTCAGCCAAATGCCGGTCGCCCTACCCTCATTGGAGGCTCAACAGTCTATAATCAAAGCGCGGAAGAAATGGCTGCTGAGGCTGAGAGGCTGATAGAGGCGGGAGCGAATATCATCGGCGGTTGCTGTGGCACTACTCCGGAGCACCTCGCTTGCCTGGCTCAGGTTATATTAAATAATTGCTAAATTGCTAAACTGCTAAATTGCTAACTTAGACTGTTAGACGGGCCAAAAATGTTTGCTCAGGTAGCCATTCCTCTTCCTCTAAATTGCCTTTTCACTTATGCTGTTCCCGAGAAAATCGGCGCGGAGGTAGAAATAGGAAAGCGGGTAATGGTTCCTTTCTCCGGGCGACAGCTTGTTGGTTATGTGGTGGGGTTGACTAAGAAAAAACCGCCTTTCCCGGTTAAAAATATTAAAAGTACCCTGGACTCCTTTCCCATTTTTGATGAAGAGATGCTTCAGCTTACCCGCTGGCTGGCCGATTACTATGCCTGCTCCTGGGGAGAATCCCTCAAGGCGGCCTCTCCGCCTTTGATAAAGAAACCCCGGAGAGAAACAAAGAAAGATAGCCCCCTACTTGAGAAAAGAAATTCCTTCCTACTCCCTACCTCCGAACAACAGGAGGCCCTAAACCTCATTGAGAAATCTTCCCCGGGCCAGTCGGAGGTCGTTCTCCTTCATGGTGTTACCGGAAGTGGCAAGACGGAAGTTTATCTTCAGTCTATTGCCCGGGTCATAGAGAAAGGGAAACGAGCCATTGTCCTCCTTCCCGAGATTTCCCTTACTCCCCAGACGGTAGAGAGGTTCCGCTCCTGTTTTGGAGAGAGAATTGCCCTCTGGCATAGCCAACTAGCCGCCGGGGAACGCTATCGGGAATGGCTCAGGATAAGGGAAGGTAAGGCTGACATTGTCATCGGAGCCCGTTCGGCCATCTTCTCACCGGTGAAGAACTTAGGATTGATCGTTATCGACGAAGAACATGAAAATTCCTATAAACAGACGGAGACGCCCAAATATCACGCCCGGGAAGTAGCCCGAGAAAGAGCCAGAATATCCGGAGCCACGGTCATCCTGGGAACGGCTACTCCTTCTCTGGAATCCTCCTTTCAAGCCCAACAGGGAAAATATAGGTTAGCTCAGCTTACCGGCCGGATTGATCATAGAATTATGCCGGAGGTGGAGATTGTAGATATGCGAAAAGAACTTACTATGCGCGGGAACCGTTCTATCTTCTCCTTACCCCTCCAGCAATCCCTCCGGGAAAAGCTGGAGAAGAGGGAGCAGATTATCCTCTTCTTAAATCGGCGCGGCTTTTCCCCTTTCATTCTCTGCCGGGAATGCGGGGAAGTAGTTTGCTGCCCCCACTGTGATGTTTCCTTCACCTATCATTTTAAGACTAACCGGCTTCATTGTCATTACTGTGACTACCAGGAAGAAAAACCGCAGCTTTGCCCCCGCTGCCGGAGCCGGAAAGTTGGCTATTTGGGGGTAGGAACCCAGAAAGTGGAAAGTGAAGTGGCTAAATTGTTTCCCCGGGCCAGCCGGGGCCGTATGGATTCCGATACGGTAACCAGGAAAGGGGCCCATGCTAAAATACTCAGTTCTTTCCAGGAACAGGAAATTGATATTTTGATTGGGACCCAGATGATTGCCAAAGGCTTAGATTTTCCCCGGGTAACTTTAGTAGGAGTAGTTTCTGCGGATACGGCTTTGAATTTAGCTGATTTCCGGGCCAGCGAGCGGACTTTCCAGCTCCTCACTCAGGTAGCGAGAAGAACCGGACGAGGTGATCGCGGCGGGAAAGTAATCATTCAGACCTATAATCCCGAGCATTACAGCATCCAGGCCGCTCGCTTTCACGACTACGATATCTTCTACCGGCAAGAGATAAAGTTCCGCCGGGAACTTAATTATCCTCCCTTTAAGCATTTAGTAAACATAACTCTTCAGAGCCCTGATCAGGATGAGCTGGTGAAGGTAGCCCAAAAGTTAGGAAAGATCTTAAAAGGGAGAGGGGAGGAGGGGGTAGAGGTCCTGGGCCCAGTGTCGGCTCCTCTTCCTCGTCTCAAATCCCGGTGGCGCTGGCAACTCATCCTTAAAGGAAATAAAGTTCATGAGCTGCGGGATACAGCCCGAGAAAGTCTAACTCAACTAAAAAAATCAACCTCAGGCAAAATAAAGATATCCCTTGATATCGACCCCATGGGCCTGCTTTAGCCGTCAGGGTTTACCCCACTTACACCTACGGGGTGCAAGTGCAGGGTTAAAATTATGGGGACATAATACTGATTCAACAAGTGCCTTTTCTCCCTTTTTTCGCGTTTTTGCAGCGAAATACGGCGAATTGTGCATCCCCCCCCTCAATTATCAATTAATTAGGTGTCTGTCCCTGTCTTCTAATCTG
>CAZUTJ010000020.1:0-10646 GCA_964622875.1 uncultured bacterium | reverse complement strand
TGAGGGGGGATGAGGTCTTTTTCCTCACCGGCACTGATGAACACGGGCAGAAGATAGAAAGGTATGCCCGGAAAGCGGGGAAAGAGACCCAGGAGTTTGTGGACGAGATGTCCAGGAAATTTCGGGACCTCTGCGAGAAGCTCTCTATCTCTAATGATGATTTTATTCGCACCACGGAGGAAAGACATATCAATACCTGCCGGGAAATTTTCCAGCGGGTTTATGATAAAGGAGAGATTTATAAAGGGAAATATGAGGGGCTCTATTGTGTGGATTGTGAATCCTTCTATCTCCCCCGAGACCTCCGGGAAGGAAAATGCCCCCTCCATGATAAGAGAGTGGAGAAGGTAGAGGAGGAAAGCTACTTTTTCAAGCTCAGCCAATACGCCGGGAAGGTTTTAAAGCATATCGAGAGGAACGAGGATTTTATCCAGCCCCGGAGGAGAAGGAATGAGGTCGTTAACCGGATAAAGCCGGGGGTCCGGGATTTATGTGTTTCCCGCTCCACCTTCCGCTGGGGCATTCCCCTGCCGGTGGATAAGGAGCATATCATCTTTGTCTGGTTTGATGCCCTAATTAATTATGTCTCGGCCCTGGGGTACCCTCAGGGAGAACGTTTCCGTAAATATTGGCCTGCCGACATTCATTTGATTGGCAAAGACATTCTCTGGTTCCATGGCTTCATCTGGCCGGCTATTCTCCTGGCTGCCGATATTGAACTTCCCCGGAGCATCTTCGTCCATGGCTTTATCAATGTCGGAGGGGAAAAGCTGGCCAAGAGCCGGGGGGTGACCGTTGACCCCTCAGAGATAATTGAAACCTACGGAGTAGATGCCCTCCGCTTCTTTTTGTTAAGAGAAGCTTCTTTTGGTGAAGATGGTAATTTTTCGGAAGAGGCTCTCATCAGGAGAATTAATAGCGATCTAGCTAACGATCTCGGTAATCTAGTTAGTCGCACCCTGGCGATGGTAGAAAAATATTGCCGGGGGGTGGTACCGCCAGCTTCAGGTGAGGGGACATTAAAAGAAGCAGCTCTCTCTATTCCCGGGAAAGTAGCTGCCGCTTTAGAGGGGTTAGAGTTTAGCCAGGCCCTGGCGGCCATTTGGGAGTTAGTCAGCCGAGCCAATCGCTACATTGAGGAGAAAACTCCCTGGCATTTAGCCCGGGATGATTCTCAAAAAGGTTGCCTGGAGACAGTGCTTTACGATCTCCTGGAAAGTTTGCGTTTTATCTCGGTGCTTATCTTCCCTTTTCTACCTGGTGCGGCCGGAAAAATCTGGGAGCAATTAGGAATAGAAGAGAATTTGTCCGCCCAGACTTTAGAAGCGATTAAGGAATGGGGAAGATTAAAGGCGGGGACGAAGACAAGAAAGGCGGCCCCTCTCTTCCCCCGGATTTAAAATCTTTTCAGATCTATCATCCTCATCACATTTTATGGTTCCGATCTTGACAAGAAGGTCATTTTCAGGGTATACTTTACCGATAACTACTCAGCCACTAAGGCACCAAGACACCAAGGCAAACAAGGAATAACCGGAGAAAATGCGGAATGTGTAGACCCAACCCCCTTTCTGTACTTGTTCTATGAGATTCCGAAACGAGTTCGGAATGACATTCTTGCTTGTCATGCTGAATTTATTTCAGCATCTCACACTCACACTTCGTCACACTTCGTAAAAGGAGAGTCATTTATGTCTTTGGAAGAGAGGCTGTTAGGTGAAATGAAGGAGAGCCTTAAGAAAGGGGATAAGTTAAGATTATCGGTTATCCGCCTGGCCCGGGCCGCTTGGCAAAATAAGGAGATCTCTCTGGGCAAAAAACTTTCTCCTGATGAAGCTATCGGGGTATTATCTTCCCTGGCTAAAAAGCATAAGGAGGCTAAGGAGCAATATAAAGCTGGGGGAAGAGACGACCTGGCTCGCAAGGAGGAGGCGGAGTTAGCCATATTAGAGGAATATTTACCTAAACCCTTAAAAGAAGAAGAGTTAGGTAAAATAGTGGAGGAAGTAATCAACGAGGTTAAGGCGGAAAGCCAGGCCGATTTAGGCAAAGTGATGGGCCTTATTATGCCCCGGGTCAGGGGAAGAGCCGAGGGAAGCCTGGTTAAGGAGACGGTTCTTAAAAGATTGCCGTGAAAATTTTCTTGAGGTCCAGGAAAGTATAAACGCCTTTTTCTGTCATTCCCCGATTCAATCGGGGGAATCCAGGTTCTGGATTACCCGGTCAAGCCGGGCAATGACAAATTTTCACTGTAAACTGTAAACTCCCGAGCGAAGCGAGGGTTAGCTTATCATGGGTCGTATTCCCGAAGCGATAATTGAGGAGGTTCAAAGCCGCAGCGACATCGTCGAGATTATTTCCGAACATCTTCCTTTGAAACCGGCGGGAAAGAATCTCAAAGCTCTTTGTCCTTTCCACCCGGAGAAAACTCCCTCCTTTATGGTTAATCCGGAAAGGCAAATATTTAATTGCTTCGGCTGTGGGGTAGGAGGGAATGTTTTTTCTTTTCTGATGAAGCATGAGCACCTGACCTTCTGGGAAGCGCTGAAGCTCTTAGCGGAGAGGTCGGGGGTCAGGCTTCCTTTGGATACCGACCGCCGAGAAGAGGGGAAAAGCCTCAAGCTTTTTGAGCTTAATAGACTGGCGGCTGATTTCTTTGAAGAATGCTTAGGAAAGCCGGCCGGGGAAAAAGCTTTAGAATACCTGAAAAATCGGGGACTTTCTCAGAAGACAATCCGCAAGTTCAGGTTAGGTTATGCCCTTTCCTCCTGGGATAGCCTTATCCAGGAGGCGGGCCGGAAGGGATTCTCTCCCCCACTCTTAGAGGAGGCGGGATTAGCCCTCAAGCGCCGGGATAAGAGCGGGTTCTACGACCGATTCCGCGACCGCATCATTTTTCCCATCTTTAATGTAGCTGGGAAGATAGTCGGTTTTGGGGGGAGGGTTCTAGACGATTCTTTTCCTAAGTATATGAATTCTCCCGAGACCCCCCTTTATCACAAGAGTGCTAATCTTTACGGATTAAACCTGGCTAAGGAACATATTCTCAGGGAGGACCAGGCTATCATCGTGGAAGGATACCTGGATGTCATCACTCCTTACCAGGAAGGGGTAGGGAATGTAGTGGCCTCTCTGGGCACGGCTCTTAGCCAGGGGCACCTGAGGTGCCTGCGCCGTTATGCCCGGGAGGTAATTATAGTTTATGATAGCGATAAAGCCGGAGTGGCCGCTACCTTAAGAGGGCTGGATTTATTGGTTGAGGAAGAATTTCGGGTAAAGGTGGTTTCCCTCCCCCCCGGGCAAGATCCCGATGACTTCATTCGCAAATACGGGAAGGAAGAGTTCCGGGGAAGAGTAGAAAAGGCAGCGGGGCTTTTTGATTGTAAGCTGAACCTTCTCCTTTCCCGCTATGCCCCGGATTCCGTAGAGGGCAAGGCCCGGATAGCTAAGGAGATGCTTCCCACTATTGATAAGGTCCCGGATGCCATCGAGAAGAGGGCTTACATTAAAGAACTAGCCACGCGTCTAAATTTGCGGGGAAGAGTGACCCTGGGAGAAGAGGAAATACTCGCTGAACTTCGAAAGCTGAAGAAGGGAACGAAGAGCTTATCTTCTCCTCCTTCCCGGGAAGGAGGGGCAATTCTGGCGGAACGCTATCTAATCCAGTCTTTGCTTCAGGAAGGAGAGTTGGCCAGGGAAGCAAAGGGGTTATTAGAAGCAAAGGATTTTCAGGACAAGAAGTATAGGCGTATTGCGGAGGCTATTTTTGAGCTGGAGGCGGCGGGGAAATCGATCCAGCCCGGGGAGGTGGTAAGCTTTCTTCGAGATGAGGAGTTAGAGACTATTATAGCCCGATTGGCCCTGGAGAACAGCCCTTATTCCAGTGGAGTCGAGGCTATGACCGAGTGTCTCAAGAGGATAAAAAGGGAAAGAAGGGAGAGAAGCTTGAAGGAGTTTGAAGAGAAGATTGGGGAAGCTCAATCCCGGGGAGAAGAAGAATTAATAAAGAAGCTGCAGCTCCAGTATCAAGCACTTTTAAGAGAAGATAGAGGATAGAAAACAGAAGACAGATGACAGAGGAGTGGTCGTTATCGTCCATCGTCTATCGTTGATTTTCTGACTTCTGTCTTCTGATTTCTGTCGTCTGTCATAGGGAGGGATAAATTGGCTAAAAATAAGAAAGGGGTTGGTAGAAAGGAGGTAAAAGAACTTATCCGGAGGGGGAAGGAAAAAGGCCACCTTACTTATGATGAAGTTAATGATCTTCTTCCTCAGGAAGTTGTCTCCTCGGAGGATATCGATGATGTCTTAGTTATGTTAGGAGATATGGACATCCAGATCGTTCCCAGTGAAGAATTGTTTCACGAGAAAGAGGTCAAGGAAGTAAAAAAGAGGGCTTCTGAAAAAGGGGTGGGGGCAGATGACCCGGTGCAGATCTACCTGAGAGAGATGGGCCGGGTGTCGCTTCTGGTCCGGGAAGAAGAGACCAGATTAGCTAAGAAGATTGAGGCTCATGAAGAGAACCTAAGGAACTTGATTTTAGGGGCTGACTTTACAGCCAAGGAGATAAGAAGCCGGGGGGAGGAGATATTAAAGAGGAAGGTTAGGCTGGAGGGGATGGTCAGGGAAGGAATGCCGACTGAGACCAAAAGGCTCCGGGAGCATCTTCCCGAGTTGATCGAGATATTGAAAAAGGGGGAGAGGGAAATAGCTAAAATCAAGAAAGAGTTAGGGGGGAAAAGCCTATCCATTAAGGAGAGGGAGAGGCTTTCCCAGAGAATGGCCCGGGAGAAAGAGATGGTTATCCAGGCAGAAAGAGAATTTAACCTTGATCGGGAGGAGATAGAAAGAATCGTCTCTAAGCTGAAAGCCTTAGCGGAGAAGATGGAGAGGATGGGCCGGGATATTAAAAAGGTGGAAAAAAGGGCCGGTCTCGCGGCCAAAGAGATTAGCCAGTTAGCCAGGAGAGTAAGAAAAGGGACTAAGGAAGCAAATAAAATAAAGAAGGAAACGGGTTTTAGCCGGGAGGAAATTAATACTTATTATAGAGAGATTAGAAACGGACAGAGGAGAATACGGAAAACCAGAGAAAAAGAGAAAATTTCCCTGGCGGAGATTCGCTCGCTCATGCGGGCACTGGAAAGGGAAGAGAAAAACATTGATAAGGCCAAGAAAATGCTGGTAAAGGCCAATCTGCGTCTGGTGGTGAGCATCGCTAAGAAATATGCCGGTCGGGGATTGTCCTTCCTTGACCTCATTCAGGAGGGAAATATTGGCCTCATGCGGGCCGTGGATAAGTTCGAATATCGTCGAGGATATAAATTCAGCACCTACGCTACCTGGTGGATTAGGCAGGCAGTGACTAGAGCCATTGCTGACCAGGCCCGGACTATTCGCATTCCCGTTCATATGATCGAGACCATCAATAGGCTTGTCCGGACCTCCCGGGGCCTGGTCCAGAAATATGGACGGGAACCAGCGGCCGAGGAATTGGCTGAGACGATGGAGATGCCGGTAGAGAAAGTCCGGGGGGTATTAAAAATTGCTCAGGAACCTATCTCTTTAGAGACACCTATTGGAGAGGAAGGAGATAGTCATTTCGGCGATCTCATCGAAGATAAGGAAGCTATCTGTCCCGCCAGCGCCACCGCTTTCTTGATGCTCCGGGAACAGATGGAGAAGGTGTTAGATACCTTAACTGAGAGGGAACAGGAGGTTCTGCAACTTCGCTTTGGCATCGGGGATGGTTGCCCCCGCACCCTGGAGGAGGTAGGAACCGTCTTCCAGGTTACCAGGGAAAGAATCAGGCAGATAGAAGCTAAAGCTCTTCGGAAATTACGTCATCCCAAGAGAAGTCGCCAGCTCAAAGGGTTTTTAGGATCAGGCTTGATGGAGAAAAGCTCGTAAACAAAAAAACTGTCTAACTGATAACTGATGATGAGGATAATGGTAGGTGTATAGGATTTATTCTTCCCGGAGGCTTGCTTCTGCCATTTGGGAGATGGGTATTTTGGCTCCTGAAATTGCCGAGAGAACCCTCCCGGGACAGTTTGTTATCCTTAGAATAGATGAGAGGGGGGAGCGTATTCCTCTGACTATCCATGATGTTAATAAGGAAAAAGGAACGGTCAGAGTTATCTTTCAGGAGGTGGGTAGAACTACGAGGAGGTTGGCCGGTCTTGAGGAGGGAGATTCCCTCAAAGATTTCCTGGGACCATTGGGACGGCCTTCTCATATAGGAAAGTTCGGTCGGGTAGTTTGTGTGGGGGGAGGGATAGGAACGGCTGTCCTCTACCCGGAGGCTAAAGCCTTGAAGGGAGCCGGCAACTACATTATTTCTGTCATCGGTGCCCGAAGCAAAGAACTGCTGATTTTAGAAAAGAGGATGCGAGAAGTAAGCGATGAGCTTTACATTACCACCGACGATGGTTCTTCCGGTCGTCGGGGGGTAGTTACCGGAGCCTTGAAGGAGATATTGGCCAGGGACAAAGTAGATTTAACCGTAGCTATCGGTCCGGTGATAATGATGAAATTTGTCTGTCAATTGACCCGCGAGTATGGAGTGAAAACCATCGTCAGCCTTAACCCTATTATGGTGGACGGAACCGGAATGTGCGGTTCCTGTCGGGTGAGAGTAGGAGGAAAAACCCAATTCGTCTGTGTTGACGGACCGGAGTTTGATGGGCATCAGGTTGACTTTGAAGAATTAAGGGAGAGGAATACCCGCTTCTTGAAAGAGGAAAGGATTGTTCTGGAGGGGCATGAATGCCCTCAATGAGACAGCCAATGCCGGAGCAGGATCCCGAGAAAAGGATCCATAATTTCGACGAAGTAACCCGGGGCTATTCTGAAGAGATGGCGGTTACGGAAGCAAAGAGGTGTCTTAACTGCAAGAAACCCAGGTGTATAGAGGGCTGTCCGGTAGAGATAGATATTCCCGGGTTCATTAGTCGGATAAAAGAGAAAGACTTTCCGGGGGCTATATCCCTTATCAAGGAGAAGAACAGTCTCCCCGCCGTTTGTGGTCGGGTCTGTCCCCAGGAGACCCAGTGCGAGGAGGCGTGTATCCTGACTAAAAAGGAAGAGTCGCTCGCTATCGGAAGACTGGAAAGATTCGCGGCTGACTGGGAGGCGAAGAATAGTTTAAGCGACCCCCCTCGGGGGCACCCCGAAGTTAAAGGTTTAAAGCAGAAGGATTCTCATTCCCCTCGGGTAGCTATAGTGGGGTCCGGTCCCGCCGGTATTACCTGCGCTAACGATTTAGCCCGCATTGGGTACCAGGTAACCGTATTTGAATCCCTCTCCGAGGCTGGGGGGGTGCTTCGCTACGGGATTCCCGAATTTCGGCTGCCTAAAAACGTGCTGGACCGGGAGCTGGACTATGTCCAGGGGTTGGGGGTGGAGATCAGAGTCAATATGATTATAGGAATGCTCAAGGACCTGGACGATCTTTTCCACGCCGGCTATCAGGCTGTCTTCATTGGCACCGGAGCCGGGCTGCCCTTTTTTTTGCAGATTCCCGGCGAGAATCTTAACGGTGTTTATTCGGCTAATGAGTTTTTAACCCGTATTAATCTGATGAAAGCCAACCTCTTTCCTGAGTATGAGACGCCGGTTAAGGTGGGGGAAAAGGTAGCCGTCATCGGAGCGGGCAATGTGGCCCTGGATGCTGCTCGCTGCGCTCGACGCTTAGGAGCAAAAGAGGTAGCTATCGTTTATCGAAGGAGCGAGAAAGAGATGCCGGCCCGGTGGGAGGAGATTAATCATGCCCGGGAAGAGGGAATAAAATTTAAACTTCTCACCGCTCCGGTGAGGATTGGGGGCAACGCTAGCTGGGTGGAGAAGATGGAATGTATCAAGATGGAGTTAGGATTGCCGGATGAGTCCGGCCGCTGCCGTCCCCTTCCTCTTAAAGGTTCTGAATTTGAGATGGAAGTGGACACGGTGGTGGTAGCTATTGGGCAGGGAGCCAATCCCCTTCTTCTTTCCCGGACGCCGGGATTGAAATTGAACAAAAAGGGGTATATTGAAGCTGATGAAAGAGGAGAGACCTCTCTTAAAGGAGTCTTTGCCGGAGGGGATATCGTTACCGGAGCCGCTACTGTTATCTCGGCTATGGGAGCCGGTAAAAGAGCATCACGGGCTATTGATAAATATATTGCTAAACTGCTAAATTGCTAAATTGTTATATTGTTAAACTGATACTTTGACACTTTTCTAAGTGTGGGGAGGGATCTTGAGTTTCGACAAGTTGAAAGCGTTATCTTCGAGGGCAGCGAGGAAATTGATTATTGCTATTGACGGACCGGCGGGTTCGGGGAAGAGTACTGTAGCTAAATTGTTAGCCGAGAGATTAAATTATCTATATATTGATACCGGAGCCATGTATCGGGCCCTTACTTACAAGGCTCTTTGGGAAGGCCTTGATCTTGAAGATAAGGAGGTCCTGGTGGAGCTGGCGAAAAGGAGTACTATCACCCTCAAAAAAGGCCCGGAAGTGTATGTGGATAACCGGAAGGTAACTGAGGAAATTCGCGCCCCTGAGGTTACTAAGAGCGTCTCTTATTTAGCTAAGTTAGCTGAGGTAAGGGAAAGAATGGTTAATCAGCAACGGGAGATGGGAAAGGGAGGAGGGGTAGTGCTTGAGGGGAGAGATATCGGGACGGTAGTTTTCCCGGAAGCGGATTACAAGTTCTACTTAGATGCTTCCCTTAAAGAAAGAGTTAGGCGCCGTTTTCAAGAGTTAAAGGCTAAGGGGCACCGGGCTTGCCTGAAGGAGGTTGAAGAGGAAATAAGCATCCGGGACCGGGAGGATGAAAGTAGAGAAATCGGTCCCCTGAAAATAGCTGAGGGGGCTACCGTCATTGACTCCACAAGAATGAGCATCGGGGAAGAGGTGGAAGCGGTTTTGAAGTGCATAACTGATAAATTGTTAAATTGCTAAACTGCTAAACTGTTAAATTGCTTGTAACTACTCAGGTTCAAAGTTCCGGGGTTCATAGTTCAAAGGTTGACTGCCTTATTTTCATACTGGTTTATGTTCAGGCCCAGGAATTTCAATAAACTAACTTCTAAAAAAGAGAACCGCGGATTAAGTGGATTATTTAAGAGCAAGTATTTTATCCTTGAACCCCTGAACCCTTAGCTCCGAAGGAGCGTATTTTGTACACTATTGCCCGGGCTATCTGTCGTGTTTTTTTTAAGCTTTTCTTTCAGGTTGGGGTGAGGGGAGAAAAAAATATCCCCCTCCGGGGTCCGGTTTTGATTGCTCCTAACCATATAAGTTTTCTGGACCCGGTGGCTGTGGGAGCGGCCGCCTGTCGTCAGCTCTATTACTTAGCTCGGGACGATCTATTTAGCATTCCCGTTTTGGGATGGCTAATAAAGAATCTCCATGCTTTACCGGTGAAGAAGGACCGGGCTGATCCAGTGGCTATTAAGAAGGCCCTGCGAGTGCTGGGAAGAGGAGAGGCCCTCCTGGTATTTCCGGAGGGAAAGCGGAGCCCTGATGGGAGACTGCTTCCGGGAGAATTAGGGATAGGGATGTTGGCCTGGCATTCTCGGGCTACTGTTATCCCGGTGGCTGTTATAGGTAGCGAGAAGGCTTTACCGGTAGGTGCCAGGTGGATTAGAAGGGAAAAAATAGAGGTTCGTTTTGGAAAAGCTATTTCTCCGGAGGAATTTCCAAAAAAGCAGAATCGGCGAGAGACCTACCAGGCGCTAAGCGATAAGATAATGGAAGAGATAAAGAAGCTAAAAGGCTAAGAAATTGAAAGTGGAATTAGCTTCCCATTCAGGATTCTGTTTTGGAGTGAAGAGGGCTATTAAACTGGCCTTCCAGGCCGCTGGTGATGAGAAAGCCAAGCCGGTTTGTTCGTTAGGACCGCTTATCCATAATCCTCAGGTAGTGGAGGAATTAAGGTGCCGGGGAGTGAAGGTTGTTGAGAGCGTGAAGGAGGCCAGGGAAGGGACACTTATTATCCGCTCTCATGGGGTACGTCCCTCCGTCCTCACCGAGGCTAAAGATAGAGGGCTTCGGATCGTGGATGCTACCTGTCCTCTGGTGAAGAAGGTTCAAGATTTAGCTAAAATACTTGATGAGGAAAGCTATTCTGTGGTAATAATAGGGGAAAGGGGTCACTATGAGGTAAAGGCCCTCCTCGGTTTTGCCGGAGATGGGGCTCTGGTCATTGAAAGCTTAGAGGAGGCCAGAAGGGCGAACAAAGCCAGGAGGTTGGGCATTCTTTCTCAGACCACTCAGTCGGTGGATAATTTTAAGGAGATCGTGGGAGAGCTATCCTCAAAGGCTGAGGAGATAAAACTCTTTAATACTATCTGCGCCGCCACCCGTAAACGGCAGGAGGCTACTTTGAGTTTATCCCGGGGGGTAGATCTGATGCTGGTTCTGGGAGGGCGGGGGAGCGCCAACACCAGAAGGTTAGCTCAGATAAGTCAAGAGGCAGGGACGGAGACTCATCACCTGGAAGTTGCTAAGGAAATAAATTTTAGCTGGCTTGAGGGCAAGAAAAGGGTAGGAGTTACGGCCGGAGCCTCTACCCCGGATTGGATAATAAAGGAAGTAATAGACAAACTCGAGAAGATAATTTTATGAAACCACAGAGACGCAGAGGCACGAAGGACACAGA
>CAZUTJ010000019.1:0-10690 GCA_964622875.1 uncultured bacterium | reverse complement strand
CATAGATGCTGAAACAAGTTCAGCATGACAAATGAAATAAATTCAGCATGACAAATAAGAGTGAGATTGGCGGGTTGCTACCGCTTCTCGCCTGGAAACTTTGTCTCAAACGGCAAATCAAAGGTGATCTGGCTCGGGTGCCAGTTTTTGAGAGGAGGGAACTTCAATGCTTAACAAATTTACTTCAAAAATCAAAAAAATCGGAAGTAAGTGTTTCCCAGACACACTTAACTTTCAAATGTTTAAAACGGTTAAAAATATTTTGTTAAAAGGGGCAATAGGTTTGGGATTACCGGTGTTTACTTTTATTAGTGTGTTCAACGTTTTTTCAATACCGCCTTTACTCCAGACTGTAGCTGTGGTGCAGCCAGATGCTGCGCCGCAGAATGTGATCTTTTTCCATCCCGATGGGTATGGCTTTAGTCACTGGAACGCCCTGCGCTTTTGGCTGGTGGGGCCGGATGGCAGACTCAACTGGGACCGGCTGCCGTATATGGCGCCTTACACTGGGCACATGAAAGACGCTCTAACCGCGAGCTCTCATGGCGGTGCTACGGTACACGCTTACGGGGTAAAGGTGGCCCGGGACAGCTTCGGTTTGGATGAGCATCAGATGATTACTGCCCTTTCCGGTAAGCAGATGTCTATCATGGAGGAGGCTATTCAGGCCGGTTTCGCGACGGCCCTCATTCAGACCAGCTCCATTACTGAGCCCGGCACGGGCGCATTTGTTGCTTCAGTGAAAGAGCGCCGTATGCATGACGAGATCGCTAAACAGATCATTGAATCCGGAGTTGATGTCATCTTAGGTGGTGGGGAAAGGTGGTTTTTACCCGAAGGTACTATCGGCCGGCACGGAGAAGGCGCCCGCGCTGATGGCCGCAACCTAATTGAATGGGCCAAGGAGCTTGGTTATACCATCGTTTATGACCGGGAGGAATTAAAGGCGGTCGTTGCCAGCGGAGCGACCAAAGTATTGGGCTTATTTGGTAGTGGGGGTACCTATCGCGCCAGAACCGAAGAAGCGTTGCGTGCCGAGGGGAGTCTGCGCTGGCTGGCTAAAGCACCTACTATTGCCGAGATGTCGGCAGCGGCGCTGAAGATCCTTTCGCGTAATTCAAAGGCGGTTGAAAAAGGCTTCTTCATTGTGGCTGAAGAGGAGGCAACCGATGATTTTGGTAATAATTCCAATGCTATCGGTTCTTTTGAGGCTGGTAAGCGTGCTGATGAGGCATTCGGGGTGTTTGCTGATTTTGTTGAGGAAAACCCAAATACCTTGCTGATTACTGCTGCTGATAGCAGTGCCGGTGCCAAGACAATCCGTTCACCTGGCCGTCTGGCGGATGGTAAAGTAGGTGAGTGTCGCTTTAACACCGGACCGGATGGCAAGTGGGTGCAGGTTCCGCTGGATGGCATTGATGGGGCAGGCACTGAGCCCTTCCTAATGGCACCGGACAGAGACGGTAACCGCTGGCCATTTGCGGTGTTATGGGTACGTTCTGATGTGGGGGGTCATGTTGTTGCCCGTGCTAAGGGACTTAACGCCAACGTGGTGACCGAACTCGGAGTGGTCGACAACACCGATATCTACCGGATCATGTACTACACCCTGTTTGGAGAATGGCTGGGTGCGCCGCTCTACCCTTAACTCTGGCCACTGTCACCTGGGTAAAGAATGGTAATATGATTGATGCCGGCATTAGCGGCCGGATCGAAAAGATGCGTTTTGTTAGCCTTGACACACCTGAAACAATATGTCGTTGTATTCTCGCCCCATGTCATTCTCCGGCTTGATTTCCCGATGGAATCGGAGGACAGAATCCAGACAATACCAGGTAGCTATAACTGGATTGCCCGGTCAAGCCGGGCAATGACGGGGTTGGCTGAGCTTTCACGCAGGGCGTGAAGAGGGGTCTTACTCTATAGACGGCAAAAATGAGTTCAGATGCGAGCCTTAGCTCGCACGAGTGAGCTAGCCGGGTATGGTTACCAGGAAGCATCCGACCGCTCAATGTTACCAATGTAAACATACCGCTATCTCTGAAAAATGTCAGGCTTTAAAGCGAGGATTGAAATCTTGACCTCACTTGCACCCCGTAGGTGCAAGTGCTCTCAGTTTGGCGCTTGGTAGCCTAAAATTACATTTTTTCTTGCTAAGGTGAGGATGATAGGGTATATTAGGTGAGGAGAAAAAGCTACCATGGCAATTTTTAATTTTCAGGAAATGGATATTATCCTCGCCTTGAGTTTATTCCTCCTCCTGGGTTTTCTGGGTGGAAGATTAGCTAATCGGCTTAAATTTCCGGCAGTGACCGGCTATATCATCGTGGGCTTGATTATTGGCCCTCATTTTTTCGGCTTGGTGCCTAAAGACATCGTGGGGAGTCTTTCTCCGCTGACTAATTTTGCCCTGGGCTTAATTGCTTTAACCATTGGGGGGCGTTTGAGCATTGGTGGCCTCAAGAAGCTCGGCAAGAGTATTTCTTATATAAGTATTGGTATGATTATAGTGTCATTTTTGATGGTCTCATCCCTTGTTTTTCTTTTCTCCCCCTTTTTCCTGCCTGGTTTTTCCGGATTACCATCAGCTTATTCTCTGAGAACTTTTTTTCTTCCCCTGGCTCTTCTTTTAGGGGCAATTGCTCCGATTACGGCTCCGGCGACTACTATTGCTATCATTAATGAATGTAAAGCCAAAGGCCCGTTGACTGATACTCTCCTGGCGGTAGTGGCCGTTGTTGATACTTTTGGAGTAATGCTTTTTGGGGTTATCTTTATTCTGGCGGAAATTTTGGTTGGTAAGGGTGGGGGTAATCCTTTGTTGGCAATCCTGGGAGGTTTCTTCAATGTCCTGGGGTCGGTCTTTCTCGGGCTTATTGCCGGATGGGCGCTGGGTTTTTTTGCTCGTTTTATCAGAGAAAGGAACGATCTCCTGGTTATTATTTTAGGAGCGGTTATGTTTACTACCGGCTTAGCTTCTTTGCTGGGTCTCTCTATGATTTTAGCTAACATGACCACCGGTTTCATTCTTATCAATAAGGCTAAAAGGAGTCACCGCATCTTTGGAACTATTGCTGCTATTGATATACCTATCTATGTAGCTTTTTTTGTTTTAGCGGGGGCTCATTTTGATTGGCGTCTTCTTCTCACTGCGGGGTTGTTGGGGTTAGTTTATCTCTTTACCCGGGGGTGTGGCCAAATCTTGGGGGCTAAATGGGGAGCGGTCCGGGCCCAGGCCCCGGAGATAGTTCGTAGATATTTAGGCTTTGGCTTAATCCCTCAGGCTGGAGTAGCCATTGGCCTGGTTCTTCTTATCCAGCAGGAGAATGCTTTTAATGCTTTTAGTGGGATAATTTCCGCTGTCGTTTTAGCCGGAGTAGTGGCGAACGAAATTATCGGACCTTTTTTTGCTAAAATGGTCATTGTTAGGGCCGGAGAAGCGGGGGAAGGAAGTAGAGAAAATAGGTAGTGTTGTTTTTGTGGGTGTAAATTTACCCTGATAGCCAGGCGCTGTGAAAATTTATTCTAAATTTTCTTGCGGCTATGAGGATAATTCGTCCGTTAAATGTCAAATGACAAATTTCAAATGACAAATAAATGACAAATTTCAAATGACTAAGATGACATTTAGCATTTGGATTTTGGATTTAACAGATTCATTTGACATTTGGATTTTGCCATTTATAATTCCGACTTGTTCGGGTTAGGAGGGAAGTAAAATGATCTGTCCTGGGTGTAGAACGGATAATCTGGCTGGGAAAATGCTTTGCTATAAGTGCGGAGCTAATTTATTGCAAGCTTCGGAAGAGGCTCCTCAAGAAAGAAAAAAGAAGGGGGGCTGCCTGAAGGGGTGTTTAACGGGTTGCCTGGTGGTGGTTCTGATAGGTATAGTCGCATCTATAGCTCTTTGGGTAAACAGAGAGAGGGTAGCCGAGTTTTTTTTAGGTAAGGCGGAGCGAGTTGCCCTCTCCGTCGTCTCGGAGGAAGTGGATAAGGAAGAAGTTAAAGAGGTTATAGCTGAGATTAAAGAGGCGTCGAAGAAGGGGGAATTAGATCCCGCGAAGTTAGAAAAAGCCATGAGGGAGCTATCGAAGTATATGGGTGACGGTGAATTAAATAAAGAGGAGACAGATAAACTGATGGAGAGCTTCCGGGAAGCCATAAGGGTGGAAGATGAAAATGTACCGCCTGCCCCCTGAAAATTAATTTAATTGCCTGGGGATTTCCTTTTTAACCACAAGATTACACCAGATTAACACAGATAAAATTCATCTAACTACTGAAGAAGAGCTTTAAAATGTGTAACTGTTCACGGAATTCAGAAATTGGGAAGAGATTAAAGTAGAAATTGGAAATTGGAAATTGGGAAGTGGAAACTAGGAAAAACAGCGCAAAAACATGAAGGCCAAATTTCCAATTTCTAATTTCAACGTTCCGTGAATGGTTACATTAATCCCTGCATTCCTATCAACCTTCCTGATGGAGGTTACCGTGACGGTAATTCCTGCATCAACTCCCCTAAGATAGCTCATCTCTCTGCTCCTCCTGGCAGTCATTCCCCGATTTAATCGAGGAATCCAGGTTCCCGTCCAGGAAAGTATAAACATCTATTAACTCGCTTGATAAATCAAGCAACTACAGTTCGTTTTTTGTAGTTGCCTCATTTATGAGGCTTTCTTGCGGCTTAGAAAACTATAAATCCTCCTCATCTTAATCCTCTCCCCCAGGGGGGAGTTACGAAGCTTTCTTATTCCCCCTATCCACGGTGTAGGTGTTGAAGGAGTTTTGAGTATCAAGATATTGTGTTTAGGGGGTGGTCAAGGAGGAGCTATTCTTAAAGGGAAGAAAAAAAACGATAATCCCTTGACAAGCAAAGGGGGGAGGGGTATAATCGTAGTGGGAGGAAGTGGAAGGAAGTGGGGGAAACGGGGCCCGTGAGGAGTAAAGATGTTTTATGGTGAGCACGAACATGCCGTTGACAAAAAAGGGAGGGTAACTATCCCAGCTAAGTTCCGTGATGTTCTCCGGGATAAACTGGTAGATGCCCTCCTGGTAACCACAGGCTATGAGAGATGCCTTTTTGTTTTTCTCCCGGACCAGTGGCAGGCTTTTGAGCAGACCCTGAGAGTTCAATCGCCTCATCAGACTGACCCTCGGGCTGTCAGTCGTATATTATACTCCGGAACTAACCAGTGTCCCTGTGATAAACAGGGAAGAATTAATCTGCCTCAAAAGCTTTTAGACTATGCTGGAATAGAGAAGGAGGTGACCATTATTGGTGTTTCCACTCGTTTCGAGATCTGGGCTCAGGAAGAGTGGAATAGATATAAGCAAGGAGTGATGAAGGAGGGTGGACTGGAGGAAATGGCCGGGAAAATGGAAATCAAGGTAGAATGAAAGTAACTACTTAGGTTCAAAGTTTCGGGGTTCAAGGTTCAGGGTTAGAAAATGATGAATATAAACCGGGTTTCGGCAAGCTCAGCACAAGTATGAAGATAAGGCAGCCAACCTTGAACCTAACAACCTGGGTAGAGTAAAGGGGGAGAGTTTAGGCAAAGATGCAGGTGAAGAGGGGGAGGGGTAATATGGAGAGGGATTTTGAAGAGGCTCGTTCTCAGGTGGTTTTTTGGGGCGAGCCTTTTTCAGAATCCAGAATCCAGAATCCAGAATCCAGAATCCAGAAGTCAGAATTTAGAATAAAATACCCATATCTTTAAAAATCTTTAAAATCAGTACCCTGAACATTGAATTCTATAATAATTGCCCGTTGCCTTTTCAGCCCGCGAACAATTACAAAAACAAATTAAATAATTATTATCTGTATTTATCTGTGGAAATCTGCGTCCAAAAAATTTTTAAGTATTTCTCTGTGTCCTCTGTAGTTACGGGTTTTTTATGGGAAAACATGTTCCGGTTTTGCTTAAGGAGGTAGTGAGGCTTCTTCGTTGCCGACCGGGCGGGGTATATGTTGACTGCACTTTGGGAGGAGGAGGGCATGCCGAGGCTATTCTTGGGCAATTAGGGAAAGAAGGAAGGCTGATTGGAATTGATCGAGACGGAGAAGCTATTAAGATAGCCGCTGAGAGACTTAAAAAATACGGTTCTTCTTGTTGCCTGGTTCGGGATAACTTCAAGAACTTAACCGGGATCCTTAAAAATCTTAATCTCCAGGAAGTGGACGGAATATTTTTTGATCTGGGGGTTTCCTCTCCCCAATTAGACAATCCGGAGAGAGGTTTTAGTTTTCGCTTTGACGCTCTTCTGGATATGCGTGCGGACCGGAGAACCTCACTTACGGCTTCTCACTTAGTAAATAATTCATCTCAGGAAGACTTAGAAAGGATCCTTAGGGATTTTGGCGAGGAAAGGTGGGCGAGAAGAATCGCTAAGCTTATAGTGGCCCGAAGAAAAGATGAGCCGATTAAAACTACCGCTCAGTTGGTGGGGATTGTGGAAGAGGTTTTACCTTATAGGCGAGGAAGAATTCATCCCGCTACCCGGACATTTCAAGCTTTAAGGATAGCGGTCAATGGGGAATTAGAGGCTCTCAGAGAAGGCTTAGAGGAAGGAATTAAGCTCTTGAAGCCGGGAGGGAGAATGGGGGTTATTTCTTATCATTCTTTGGAGGATCGAATAGTCAAGCAAGTATTCCAGGAATGGGCTAAAGCCTGTCATTGTCCTCCCCGGTGGCCGCTTTGCCGCTGCGAGGGAAAGAAGGTGGCGCTCCGGGTAACTAAGGGTGCCCTCAAGCCGGGGGAGGAAGAAACTCTCGCCAATCCTCGTTCCCGCAGCGCCCGGTTGCGGGTAGTGGAAAAGACAGCCGCTCACGACTTGAAATTGGAAACTGGAAATTAGGGAGAATTAAATACGTTCATCAACAGCGCAAAAGCATGAAGGCTAATTTCTAATTTCAACGTTCCGTGAACGGTTACTGGAAAAGATATGACCGAAAAAACGAAGAAAACGATGAAGAAGAAAAAAGGAAAGAAAAAAAAGGGGGGAAATTTTTTCATCTGGAAATGCCTTATCCTGACCATTACCTTCTTTTCTCTAATTCTATTTTATGTTTGGGGAAGGGTGGAGCGCTTAGAGGCGGGATTCGAGATAAGGGAGAGACTAAGAAGAAAGGATAAGCTAATCGAAGAGAATGAACTTCTCCTCTCAGAGGTAGCCGGCCTTAAGTCTCCCCAGCGATTAGAGAGAATAGCCCGGGAGGAATTGGGGTTAAGAACTCCTCCGGCCGGGAAATCAATTCGCCGAATTGTTATAAATCACTAAAAGAGATTAAGAGGTTTACTACTTACACTTACAAAAGGTTTTATTATGATAACTAAATGGCATAAATTTCGGGCTTTTCTTGTCCTTTCAATGCTTACTGCCGGGCTTATTTATCTTATTCAGCAATTACATCAAATTCAGTTGGTTGAGGGAGGGACCTTTCGAGAGAAAGCGGCCAGACAACACCGAATTAGCTTCGGTCTCTCTCCTCGTCGGGGAACTATCTATGATAGAAGAAGAAAGAGATTAGCTGTTAATGTACCCGTTGACTCTATCTACGCTCATCCCTCTCAGGTGGAGTCGGTTGAAGAAGCAGCGAGGAAGCTCTCTCCCATTTTGAAAATCTCTCCGGCCATTCTTCAGGAGAGATTGGAGAGGAGGAGGCCTTTTGTTTGGTTGGCCAAGAGACAAGAAAGGGGCCGGGGGGCTAAGGTAGAGCAACTTGGCTTAAGTGGCATTAACTATGTAGAAGAAGTAAAAAGGTATTACCCTAAGGGGAAATTAGCCGCTCACCTACTCGGGTTCGTGGGTCTGGATGGAAAGGGTCTGGAGGGGTTAGAGTTTTACTATGAGCGTTATCTACGCGGGACCCCGGGGCGGGTTCACTCAGAGAGGGATGCCTGGGGACGGGAAATCCTTCCTTTTCGTAGCAAGTACCACTCTCCTCTTCCTGGCCTTCATTTAGTTCTGACCATAGATGCGGTTATTCAGAGCATTGTTGAACGGGAACTGGAAAGAGTTTTTCAGGAATCGCAAGCTCAGGGGGCTACTATAGTGATTATGGAGCCGGAAACCGGGGCAATTTTAGCCATGGCTAATAGGCCCACGCATGACCCTAATTCCTTTCCGGATTATCTTCCTGCCTGGCGTCGTAATCGGGCTATTACCGATGCTTTTGAACCAGGCTCAACTTTTAAAGTGATTACGGCAGCAGCGGCTTTAGAAGAGGGACTTTTCCAGTTGGAGGATAAAATTTACGGTGAGCGGGGCTCTTTTCGCCTCAACGGTCGCCTTATTCGTGATGTTAGTTCGCATGGTTGGCTGACTTTTAAAGAGGTTATGGGGGTGTCTAGCAACATCGGTTTTGCCAAGATTGGCGAGGCTTTGGGGGAGGATAAACTTTATTACTATATCTCCTCCTTTGGATTTGGGGCCCGGACCGATATCGACTTTCCGGGTGAGAGAGAGGGATTAGTCCGCTCTCCTCGCTCCTGGTCAAGCTTTTCTCTGGTAAGCCTTTCTTTTGGACAGGAACTCATGGTGACGGCCTTGCAATTGGTCTCTGCTATTTCTGCTATTGCCAATGGGGGAGTTCTCATGCAGCCAAGAATAGTTGATTCTCTCATCAACGAAGAGGGGGGGGTGGAAAGAAGGTTTGCTCCCCGCTCTCTTCGCCGGGTTATCTCTGCAGATACGGCGGAAAAGTTAACGGAGATTTTAGTGGGGACAGTGGAAGAGGGGACGGGAGGAGCCGCTCGGGTCCCCGGGTATCGGGTGGCCGGAAAGACGGGAACGGCCCAGAAGGCCGGGGTGGGAGGATTTATTCCTGGCAAATACCTAGCCTCCTTTGTAGGCTACCTCCCCGCTGATGCCCCTCAGCTAGTTATTTTGGTAGTTATTGATGAACCGCAAGGGGTTTATTTCGGAGGGAAAGTGGCGGCGCCGGTATTTAGTCGGGTAGCTGAGCAGGTTATGGCTTACTTGAAGATGACGGATAGAAGTTAGGATTACAGATTACAGTTATCGGTTCACGGTTACAAATTAAGAGGCAAGGCATAGAGGCATAAAGGCATAGAGGTATAGAGGTATAGAGAAATGAAACTTAAGAAATTATTAGAAGGACTAGAGACAAAGTCGGTCCGGAGAGGGGATAATCGGGAGGTCCGGGGAATTGCTTACGACTCCCGAAAAGTGGAGAAAGATTTCCTTTTTGTTTGCCTGAGAGGTGAACGCACGGACGGGCACAATTTTATCCTTGAAGCTTTGGAGAGAGGGGCCAGAGTTTTGGTTACCGAAGAGGATTGGGGGGGGAGAAAGGATATTACTCAGGTAATTGTTCCCAGCAGTCGTTTGGCCCTGGCTAAACTCAGCGCCAATTTTTACGAACATCCTTCCGCTAAAATTAAGGTTATTGGGGTTACGGGAACTAGTGGGAAGACGGTGGCTACCTATCTCTCAGAGGCTATCCTCAGGGCGGCTGGCTTTAAGGTCGGCTTAATAGGGACTATTAATTATCGCTGGGGGGGGAGGGTTCTTCCGGCGACAAATACTACCCCTTCCTCTCTCGATCTTCAGCAGATGCTGGGGGAGATGGTAAAGGCTGATTACCGATTCGCTCTTTTAGAGATTTCCTCTCCCTCCTTAGCTCAGTATCGGGTAGAGGGAGTGGAATTCGCTCTAGGAGTTTTTACTAACTTAGCGCCGAAGCATTTCCATTACCACCATCGTTTTTCCCCTGGTTTCCGGGCTCAGGCTCGACTCTTCCAGCAATTAGGAGAGCGGAAAACGAAGAAAGAGCCCGGCTTAGCCATAATTAATATTGATGATCGCTATGGCCGTTATCTGCGTCGGATAGTTCCGGCTAAAGTCCTCACTTACGGATTAAACCGGAAAGCCGATATTCGGGCTTCCCGGATAAGCTTTAGCTTAAAGGGCACTTCCTTTCAGGTGGACACTCCGGCCGGCACTCTGTCTCTCCAGGTAAATCTCCTGGGAAAAGGGAACCTTTATAATGTCCTTTCGGCCATCGGGGTGGGCATTAGCCAGGGGGTGAAGCTAAACACTATTAAAGAGGGTTTAGAGAAGATATCCGGGGTGCCGGGAAGGTGGGAGCTGGTCGAGGCCGGGCAGGAATTCACCGTTATCGTAGATTATGCTTATACTCCCCAGGCCCTGAAAAATCTCTTAAAAGTAGTTCGGAAAATGGTTAGGGGGAAGATTATTACTGTCTTTGGCTGTGGAGGAGACAGAGATAAAGACAATCGTCCCTTAATGGGAAAGATTGCTTCTCGCTATAGCCACTATTCTATCCTCACCTCGGATAATCCCCGCAGCGAGGCCCCGGGAGAGATTATTAGCCAGATTCGGCGGGGATTTGGGAGGAGGACTAATTTTAGTATTGTTGAGGAACGTTTTCAAGCTATAAAGAGGGCTTTGTTTCAGGCAGAGAAAGGTGATTTAGTAATCATAGCCGGAAAGGGCCATGAGAGTTACCAGATTCTTAAGGATACGGTTATTCCTTTTGATGATAGAGAGGTAGTGAGGAAGATATTAGAAGAGCTGACAGTTTGACAGGATACAGTAAATTAACTTCATTGCCTCACGCCAAGGCGTGAGATATTTAAGAACGGTCTTGATTGAATATTTGCGCCTGATTTAAGGTTATTATGGAAAAAATGATAGTTGAAGAGAT
>CAZUTJ010000018.1:0-10727 GCA_964622875.1 uncultured bacterium | reverse complement strand
CTTCTGTCTTCTGTCTTCTGTCTTCTGTCTTCTGTCTTCTGTCTTCTGTCTTCTGTCTTCTGTCTTCTGTCTTCTGAATTCCGCGAACGGTTACTTAATATCTAATCTCTATATGGGCCTCATTCTTCAGCTCCCTTATCCATTCCTGATATCTCTTTTCCGCTTTTTCCGCAAAAATAAGAGACTCTATCCCCTCTCTTACCTCCGACAATTCCATCGGCCGGGCCGCTTTACGTCCTTCCAGCTTAACGATGTGGAAACCGTCCTCCATCTTAATCAAATCACTGACCTCCCCTACCGCTAACCCGGAGATAGCCCCGGCGAACTCCGGGCTTAGTTCCCCTCGCTTAAGAAATCCTAACCTTCCCCCTTCTCCGGCAGTGGGCCCCTGGGAATATTCCCTGGCTAAGAGGGAAAAATCGGCTCCTTCCCTCAGCCGCCTGAGCAATTCCTCTCCCTTTTTCTCTTTCCAGACTTCCCCTTCCTTGGCCCTGATAAAGACATGGCTCAGCCCAATTTCCTCCGGTTCCTTGAACCTTTCCCGGTTCTCCTCAAAAAAAAGCCGAATTTCCTCCTCTCCCACCCGGACCCCGGCCCTCACTTCTCTATCTATAAGCAGGCTCACCATCAGGTCTTCCTTTATTCTCCTTCTCAGCTTCGCTTCCGTAAGATTCTCTTCCCGGAGAGCCTGGCGAAATTCCTCCTCTAAAGCAAACCTTCCCTTCATCTCTTCTATCCGGCGGTCTATTCTTTCCTCTCTTACCTCTATACCCTGGTCCTTAGCCTCCTGCAAAAGAACCTTTTTCTCAATCAATCTCTCCAAAGCCCACCGGCGAGCCCCTTTCCTTTCTCTATCCACATCCACTCCCTCCCGCCGGACTCGTTCGGGACCTAAAAACTCCTCCAATTCGCTCAGGGTGATAACCCCCCCATTAACTACGGCCACGATCCTCTCTATTATCCCGGCCCGAACGGGAGAGATAAAAGTCAAAAGAGAAATAAAGACCAGAAGATACTTTCTTGTCATTAACCCACCTTTCTTTAAAATGCAAACATCTCTTAACGGGATTGCCTGGATTTCATTATAACATATTCCCCTCAAACAAGCAAAAGAAAAACGGAAAGTCACTACTCAAGGCTATTGCCACCAAGACACTAAGACACTAAGATTAGAGAATGATTTCAAATATGCCTCACTTCGTTCGGCTGATTACACAGATTCCAAAAACCCGAGGACACAGATTTTCCTTTGAAGTAATCTGGGTAATCTGCCTGTTAATCTGTGTAATCAAGTATAGGAATTGAAATGCCTGTGCTTCAAAATACCCCGTCAGACCTGCGGTCTGCCACCCCTTTATTAAAGGGGAATAAAAATACAAACCATAGACCTATCTGCTTTGATACTCTGACACTCTAATATGCCTTGGTGCCTTGGTGGCTGAGTAGTTACAACGGAAAAACCGATTTTTCATAAATAACTTGACATTTTTTTACTTTCCTATACACTTAGTCCAACGGTTTGATTAATAGTAGCCGTGAACGGCTTGAAATTGGGAATTGGGAATTGGGAAAAACAGCACAAAAGCGTGAAGGCCAAATTTCCAATTTCTATTTTCTAATTTCAACGTTCCGTGAACGGTTACAATTATGAATAGTAAGCCCAAAATAAAAATACTTCTCGTTTATCCAAAGTATCCGGATACTTTCTGGAGCTTTAAGCATGCCCTGAAGTTTATCTCCAAAAAGGCGGTTCATCCGCCCCTGGGATTGCTAACCGTAGCGGCAATATTACCTAAAGAATGGGAAAAAAGACTCCTGGATGTTAATATAGAACCATTAAATGATAAAGATATTACCGGGGCTGACTATGTGTTTATTAGCGCTATGTCCGTTCAAAAAGAATCCGCGAAAAAAGTAATCAATAGATGTAAAAAATTAGGAGTTAAGACTGTTGCCGGCGGCCCTCTTTTTACGGCCGCGCCTGAAGATTTTGACAATGTCGACCATTTTATACTTAATGAGGCTGAAATTACCCTATTGCCCTTCTTGAAAGATTTAAAAAATGGGTCCGCTAAACATATTTATACCTCTAAAGAATTCCCCGATATAGAAAAGACACCCATCCCGCTTTGGGGTCTTGTCAATATGAGAAAATATGTATCTATGAACATCCAGTATTCCCGCGGCTGTCCTTTTAATTGTACCTTCTGTGATATAACCACTCTGTTTGGGCGCGGCGTTAGAACCAAAAGCAAAAGGCAAATATTGGCTGAATTAGAAAACCTCTACGCTCAGAGATGGAGGGGTACGGTATTTTTTGTTGATGATAATTTTATCGGAAACAGAGAGAAGTTAAAAAAGGACATTTTGCCGGCCATAATTGACTGGATGCAGAAGAAAAGATATCCTTTTGTTTTTTCTACCGAGGCCTCAATAAATCTCTCTGATGACGAAGAACTTATGCGATTAATGGTACAGGCGAGATTTAAGGGGGTGTTTGTCGGCATTGAGACCCCGAATGAGGAAAGTTTGGCGGAATGCGGCAAGGTTCAGAATAAGAACCGTGATTTAATCGCTTGTATTAAAAAAATCCAGAGGTTTGGTTTAGAGGTAACCGGCGGATTTATCGTCGGGTTTGACAGCGATTCCACTTCAATTTTTGAAAAACAAATTGAGTTTATTCAAAAAAGCCGGATTATCACCGCTATGGTGGGGTTATTGAACACTCCCCGCGGCACCAGACTCTACCGGCGCCTGGTAAAAGAAAACAGATTATTAAAAGACATTTCGGGCAGTAACACCGACTTCTCGCTTAATTTTATTCCCAAAATGGATCACCAGACTCTCACTAACGGCTATAAAAAAATTATTAGTGAAATTTATTCTCTTAAACCTTATTACGAACGAGTTAAGAAGTTTTTAAGAGAGCATAAGCCACCCCAAAAATCGCCTTTTCACTTTGGTTACCTTCGCCTTCATTTTGGCTACTTCGGGGCAATTCCTAAATCTATGTGGTTTCTGGGTATAAAGGATAAGGGAAGAAAATATTACTGGAATCTTTTTTTCTGGTCTTTGTTTAGGCGCCCGCGGCTTTTCCCGCTCGCGATTGCCTCGACGATTTACGGTTTACATTTTAGAAAAATCTTTAATCTTTAACCAGTGCCCGGTAACACTAATTTCTGCTACATCCCCCCCCTCCTTAATCCCCCTCAAGGGGAGAGGTATGGTGGGGGTGTTTCTAAAGCTCCGGTATAAAGATTTAGCGACAACTAATGTTACAATGTACTAGTGCTCTGTGACATTAGTTCCTAATAGCTGTCATTCCCGCGCAAGCGGGAATCCAGAATGGTTTTTCCTATGGATTGCCCGATCAAGCATGCCCTCTGACTTGATCAGGGGGTCGGGCAATGACAAGATGCGCTGACTATCAACAACTCATGTTACAGAGCACTAGTGCTCTGTAACCTTAGCTTTGCATCATTTGGTAGTGTAGCCCTTTATGGGCGTAGAGAACGGGGACAAGCCCCTACACTACCCCAGCTAAACCTGACAGAAATTGGTGTTACAAAGCACTAGTATTGCGTTTCATAAATATATTTACATATAAGCCGGTCATTGCGAGGCGTGAAACGACGAAGCAATCTCTGGCGCCAGAGATTGCTTCGGCAAAAGACGCTTCGCAATGACCGGATGGTTTGACTATATTTTTATGAAACAATACACCAGGGAGGAGGTATTAAGAGTGATGATTAAACAGAAAAAGGGGAAATGGATACTGGCAGGGGTGGTAATCCTGGTGCTCTTGATGCTAGTTCCGGCTGCTTACCCGCAACCACTAGAACCCGTAGTAGAAGAAGTTCCCTGGATCGAGATATTGTCGGGACCTCAGCCTGGTCTTACATTCGGGATAGGAGAGCCTGGACCAACAGGTCCAATTTTTTCCGGACCGCAGCAGCAGCCTTTTTTAATTAAAACAGAAGAGTCGGGGCTGGGACCACCTCTGGTGGATAACTATGAAGGTATCGGGATGCCGGTTAGAGATGAAGATGGAAATATAATCGGCTTTAGCCAATGGGGGAAAATTCTGACACGGGTTGATTACTTTTACATGTCCACCGAAGGCAAATTTAAGCCGTTGCCGGACCGGGCTAAACGCCCGGCGGATTTGGCCCAGACGACGACAACTGCAGGCTTAACTGTTGATTACATTGTACGAGTAGAAAGGGGCACCATAAATCGCTTTATTTACGGTATTGCCATGTTAGCCCCTATTAGTGGTGTTCCCGATGGCCCAGGCATGGGAGGGGCATGGAACAGGCGATTAGTGTATCATTTCGTGGGAGGAGTTGGTATTGGAAACAGCCAGGGCGTGTTCGAACCTGGCAGAGTATTGCTTGACGCATTCCTCTCGCGGGGTTATGCGGTAGCACATTCTACCGGAAATGCCACTACTATTCACTATAATCCGGTAATCCATGGCGAAACAATGATGATGGTTAAAAATCATTTTGTGGCCCGTCACGGACAACCCCTGTTCACTGTAGGTAAAGGAGGCTCCGGGGGCGCCATTCAACAGCTTCTTATTGCTCAAAACCACCCCGGCCTGCTCGACGGGATAATTCCAGCGGCATCCTACCCTGACATGATTACTCAGATGATCCATGTGGGCGACGGTATGCTTATGGAATACTATATGAATGTAAGGTATCCTGATTTCCCGGTAGAAGGACGCTGGGTCAGCTTTGACGATAGAGAGGTATTCCACGGGCTCCCCGGATGCGATGAAATAGGCTCCAGTGCTTTTATGGTAGCTTGGGGTGGATTGCCGCAGTTGGTTTTAAACCCCCACTTTCAAAAACCGTGTCTTCATAAACGATTGGTGGAGGAGTTCGGGGAAGAGGTAGTAGCGGAAACACATTTCACCCATGCCGAAGACTTGCGAAACATATACGGCATAGATGAAGACGGATGGGCCAGATGTATCTGGGACAATGTTGGGGTGCAGTACGGCCTTCTATCTTTACAGGAAGGGAAAATTACTACCGAAGAATTTCTCCATTTTAACGAAAGGATTGGCGGTTGGAAACATGCAAGTGAAATGGTAGGCGTTTCGTTCCCCTATGACCACGAAAATATGCAACCGGAAAGAACCGCAGGATGTCTGGAAGCCATAAGAGCTGCTTATCGCTCAGGAATGGTTTTTATAGGAAATGTTGATATTCCTATAATAGACATTCGTAGATATCTAGAGCCGGTTTTGGATATGCACCATTTTCGGGAATCTTTTACCACCAGGGAACGAATAAAACTGGCCCAGGGACATGCTGACAATCATATTATATGGGTGGTACATCCTGATTATCCTTACTATGGAACGATTTGGAAAAAAGCATACGAAGTGATGGCCGAGTGGTTAATGAATATTCGAAAAAATCCCCATAAGACTGTTGTAGAAAACAGACCCGAAGAAGCCGTCGATACTGCCTGGGATGCCGACGGCAACATTTTTGACCGGGGACCGGAGATATGGCAGCCCGGAAGTCCTGCCTGGGAAGCTTTTCCGCCTTATAAGACTTCGCGGATGCTTGCGGGTGCACCAACACACGGGTTAATGTTCAAAGCCCAACTGATGTCGGTAGATGAGGCGATTAAAAGAGGGTATTATCCTGACGATTTTACCGAAGAAGATTTTGACCGTCTAAGAGAAATATTTCCTGACGGAGTGGCCGATTTCACCAAGCCCGGTGCTGGGATGCCACCAGAAATACGTGAGCTCTTGTTCGGAAACTAAATTAAAATCAAATATCCCGGGCCTTTAATTCTAAGAAACCTGCGTCGTCCCGCTAAAAGTAAACTTATCTATTTTAAGTGCCGGGACACGGGCCCTTCCGCAGAAGCTAGTATCCTTAGAGATCATTGAGACCTGAGAAAGGGCCTTCAGGATACTATTGGTAAAGCGGAAGTTCTTGACTGCCCCCTTAATCTTGCCATTCTCAATAAGAAAAGTCCCATCCCGAGTAAGGCCCGTGATCGTAGTAGACATCGGTTCCACCACATTAGTGTAATGGAAGCGAGTCACATATATCCCTCTTTCGGTAGAGGCGATCATCTCATCCAGCGAAGAATCTCCTTCCTTCATGAATAAGTGGAGTGGCATGGGCCCATAGCTATTGGGGGCCGGGAGGGCATGGCCGGTTGATTTTTTCCCCTCCTTACCGGCAGTATAGGAGTCATAGACCACTCCCTTCGCCAGGCCGTTTTCAATCAAAACGACCTTCTGTTTGGGTACTCCCTCAAAATCAAACGGGATCGGCATCCCCTGAGGGCTGAGACCGTCATCCCAGATAGTAACATTCTCTCCCATGATCCTCTGCCCCAGCTTGCCGCACATAAAACCTCGGCCTTCCTGAAGGGCTAAGGCCCCAAATCCTAAGTAACCCAGGAAGGTCACCAGAGTCTCAACGGCATAAGGCTCCAAAATTACGGTATATTCTCCTCGATCAAGCGAGATAGGATCTATGCTCTTAACACATTTCCCAATCGCCTCATTAGCTAGCGCCTGAGGGTTGATATGCGCTACATCTTTGGCCTGGTAGTTAGCATATCCGGAAGCATCGTTGTCTCCGGTTACTATCAGGTTGAGTTCAGCCTTCGTAAGCCTTTGCTCCGCCCACAGGCCCAGGGAGTTAGCAACGACGAGAGCGGTTATTTCTGTGGAGAAGGCCCCTGAGGCGATAAGACTACTCTTTTGGGCTTCGCTAATAATTTGTTGGACTACCCCGGCCCTCTCCCGAGGGGTAAATTTAGCAGTACGCTCGACAAATGTATCTGCCCTACCATATTCAGCGGGCGAGGGCAGCGACCTGAAATGAGAGTTTTCATGCTGAGTCTCGGCAATCTCCAGAGCTTTATTCACCGCCTTCTTTAGCGACTTCCCATCCAGGCGGTTGGTGGAAACCGCCCCTATTCTTTTCTCCGAAATCACCCTTATGGAAACGCCGGCATTACGTTCCGCTACGTTTTGATGGATAAAATTATTGGCAAATCTGGTCAAGGCTGAATCCTCTCCGATATAAAGAATTTCAGTCTGATCAGCCGGAGAATAATCCAGAATCTGTCTGATTAACTCTTTACTCATTTATTTATTACCCCCACTCTTATTTTCCGGAATCTGGCCGGAGCTGTCCCGTGTCCCACATGCATAATCTGGGAGGGCTCTCCTTTGCCACAGTTCGGTGTTCCCCACATCTTCCAGTGGCTCTTGTCACAAATAGCATCACACGAACCCCAAAACGGCGGCGTAATCCCGGTATAGGTGGGGTTTTTAATCATTCCCCCAAGCTTGCCATTCTTGATCTCCCAGCCTATTTCCGTTCCAAACTGGAAGTTCAGCCTCTTATCGTCTATGCTCCAACTGCGATTGGTCTCTACGTAGATACCATCGTCTGTATCGGCAATCAGATCCTCCAACCTCCAGTCTCCGGGCTCCAAATTGATGTTGGTCATCCTGATGAGGGGTATCCTGTTCCAGCCGGCGGCCCTCATTGCACCGTTGCTTTGCTGGTTTAGCTTTGGGGCCATCTCCCGCGAAGTGAGATACCCGACAAATATTCCGTCTTTGACGATCGGTATCCTCCGGGCTGCTACGCCCTCATCATCGAAGCCGAATGTCCCCAGTCCTCCGGGAACGGTGGCATCGGCGACGATATTGACTACCTCGGAGCCATAGCGGAAGCTGCCCAGCTTCTCCGGCGTCAGGAAGCTTGTTCCGGCATAGCTTGCCTCGGTGCCGAAGACCCTATCGAGCTCAACGGGATGCCCGCATGATTCGTGCAACTGCAATGCGAGCTGAGAGCCATCGATGATCAGAGTGGTGACTTTGGAGGGGCACTGCGCAGCATTTAACAATTCCACTGCCTGGGAAGCCACGCGGGGAGCATTTCCCACCAGATCAAGGGACTCGATGAACTCATATCCGGCGGTGGCGAAGTTTCCGCGGAAGGAGTTGGGATATGATCTAACCTGAACCTCACCGTCTTTGACCGCCGTTGCGGCTATCCCTCCTCCACACTCGATGATCTCCTGGGAGATGTAAGAGCCCTCCGTATTAGCAAATACCTTCTTCTCCCCGAAAAGGCTCATAAAAGCCTGGGAAATGCGGACACCCCCCTCCCGCAATAGTCTATCTGCCTCCAGCAAGAGATCCACCCTCTCTGCCAGGGGAACGGTAAAGGGATCTATCTTCACCGGGGTGCGGTAATCGGCAACCACCTTCTCAGCCGGGCTCAAGACTATGTTTTCCTTTTTCGTTAGGGCGCTTGCCTTAGCAATTTTGACCGCCAGATCTGTAGCGGCTCCAATTTCCCCTTTTTCTATTTTTGAAGTTGAGGCGAATCCCCAGGCGCCGTTAACGATCACCCGCACGCCCCCGCCATAGCTTTCGTGGTACCTGATTACCTCTGCTGCTCCGTTTTTTACCTCCAGAGTTTCCGATCGACATTCTACAACCCTCACCTCAGCGAAAGTTGCGCCCTTAACCTTTGCCAGGTCCAGGGCGCTATCCACTAAATCCTTCAAACCGAGCCTCCATTCTTTCCCTCTCTACCCTCTTCCCGGTATTGTCAAAAACTTAACCGCAGAGAGCGCAGAGAATTAAACCTTACTTTGTAAGCCTGTGGTTTCTTTCATATTTTCCCGGTTCTATTTGACACTACCATTTTTAGTCAAAGGTTTAATAGCTCGCTCTAAATTTCCAAAAAGATAGGCAATAGCCAGGCCGTAGTTAGTTAGGGGAACACCTTGACTTTTGGCCCGGTAAATTCTACTTAAAACCTCCCGGCGATTAAAGACACAACAACCGCACTGGATAATAAGCTTATATTGTTTTAAGTCTTCAGGAAAATCATGTCCACTAACTACTTCAAAGGATATTTGCCGGGCAATTTTTTGATTAATCCAGTGCGGTATTTTCACTCGGCCGATATCTTCGCCTATAGGATGATGGGTACAGGCCTCAGCAATCAAAACTTTATCTCCTGAATTTAATTTACCCAGTGCCTCGGCGCCTTTAACCAATTCCGGCAAATCACCCTTACAGCGGGCAAAAAGAATAGAAAAACTGGTGAGCGGAATATCATCAGGCAGAGCGGCAAAAACTTCCTCAAATGCTTGAGAATCAGTAACCACAATAGCTGGTTTTTTCCTTAAATTATTGATGGCCGAGGGTAATTCTTTCTCGTTTACTATTAAAGCCGAAGCTCTTTTGTCTAAAACTTCCCTTAAGGTCTGAACCTGAGGTAAAATAATCCTCCCCTTAGGGGCTTCTTTATCAAGAGGAATAACCAGAATAGCTACCTCTCCCGCCTTAACCAGGTCAGCAATAATCGGGGGAGGATTTAACCAGTGAGCCGGAAGAATTTCAACGAGTCTGCTCTTTATTTTAGCGGTAACTTCCCAACCCTGAGGTAAGCCAGGTAAGGCGCAGATTTCACCATAAGGAATTTTTTCTTTATCCAGTCTTTCCCTCGTCTTTTTATCAGTAATAAAAAGGTCTATCTTATTGAAGATAACAAGCAAGGGCAAGTTTCTATCTTTTGTCTCCTGGGCGATCTTTTCTTCATACTCTCCCCAAACATTAGCTTCGGTAACCAGAATAACAATATCGGCGCGTTCAAAAACCTGATAGGTCTTTCTAACCCTTAACTCACCCAAAGCCCCAAGGTCATCTATTCCGGCCGTATCAATGAATAAAACCGGGCCAATGGGCAATAACTCCATAGCTTTCTCCACCGGGTCGGTAGTTGTTCCGGCAACCTCAGAGACAATAGAGACATCCTGCTGGGTCAGAGCATTAAGCACAGAAGATTTACCCACATTCCTTCTGCCAAAAACCGCCAGGTGCAGCCGCAATCCCTTAGGTGTTTTTTGCATTAATAATGTCCTTTTGTAACTACTCAGGTATTGCCACAAAGGCACCAAGACACTAAGATTACTCGTTAATTCTAAAGGGCTTAAAGATTACCACTGAAGCACGGAAGGACGGAAGCACAGAATAAAAGATTAATTGATAATTTTTTTAATTCTAAAGGTATTTTTCCATGTTTCTTAACTTCCGCGTTTCCGTGGTTATATTTTGTTTACCTTGGTGTCTTGGTGTCTTGGTGGCTGAGTAGTTACGCCCCTTTTCAAAGAATGCCCTTTATCCCGGGCAATTTTTCTCTTCACTGACTTTAATCTTTTTGTTAAACATCCGAGGCAATTTTCTGTATTTTCATCTAGGCAAATTTTATCCGGATATATTTGATATAACCACCTGTACTTAGCCGGTGTTATATTAGGCATAACCACATTTGCTCCCGCCTCTAAGGCCATTTCTCTTCCCCGGGGATGAATACTTCCTACGGCGGTGGTGGCCGGAAGATGAACATCTTTAAGGATAATTCTGGCCACTGACAATACCTTTAAGGTCATATCTAAAGTTCCCGGCTTCTCCCGGCCCAGAGGGGTGTCCGGATGGGGGATAAAGGGGCCGATGCCGGCCATATCCACAGCCAATTCTTTCATTAGTCCGATATCCTCGGCTAAATCCTCAAGAGTTTGCCCGGGCAAGCCCACTATGTTGCCGGCCCCTACCTGATAGCCAAGTTCTTTTAGCCAGCCCAGTATCCTGAGGCGCTTTTTTAGACTTTGTCCCGGATGAAGCCGGGAATAAAGAAGAGGATTTGCCG
>CAZUTJ010000017.1:0-10761 GCA_964622875.1 uncultured bacterium | reverse complement strand
TATCATCTCGTTCTTGCGCCTTAATAGATTGCCAAGAGCAGTGCCTAAAATTGCCTTTCTAATCTCGGTGCATTTATTAATGGCCTGCTGTTGCCTGCCCCGCATGTATGCCGCATATTTATCTGCTAAAAACGAACTTGATCTCACTTCAAGTGCAGCAACTGCTCGTCTTATGTGTTCATCATTTTCAATATCGACATTCCGGTCAGGAAAATCGCTAACTTTAAAGATGAGTATATCTGGCCTTTTTCCTAGAGCATTAAGTTCATTTTGGTACTCCACATAAAAATCAGCAAAGCCATCATCACCTGCGGCTATTGATTCAGAGCGTCCATATTTAATAGCAAAATACTCTTTTGAATATTCATTGATTGCCTTAAAAACAATTCTTTCCGCCCAGTCCCCTTGCTCTTTATTTGTAAGAAATTCAGAGTTGGCCATCGTTGGTGGACGTCCGCTCATTTGTATTTCAGTATCAATCTCCAGCGGCGATTGTTCAATTAGTTTAAGAATCTCGTCTTTGTACATAAATGCTCCTTATTATTTTTCCGCCTAACAATTGATTAGTTTGCGTTTTTGCAAACTAATCCCGTATTTACGACATTTTTGCGCGTTTTCTTGCAAAATGTAATTGATTTTTTATGTATTTAAAATCATACTTTATATCACGGGTGATGTCAAGTGGGAGAAAATTTGGAAAAAATTTTTAAATTTTCAAAGGCCTGTTATAAAAACATCTGTTTTTGTAACAGGGAAATCTGTTGCCCGTTTCAAAGGAGAAATTCCTGCCAAAATCAGAGGCAGTTTTTATAACACCTATTTTCTTTGTTTTCCTCCGACCAGGAAGTTCATCCAGCCAGGACATTTAATATTACCACCTCTATACCATATGGGGCTCTAATTGTTTCTCATTCTGGATTATTACGGTAGGATTTTGATTTTCTTTAGGCACGGGGAGCCCTTTTTCTCTTAAAAGGTCAATATGTTCCTGAATCCCCCATTTAGCGTTATAAAGGCAATCTTCTACCGAATGTCCAACACCGGTAAATCCCTCTAATTCAGGAGAATAAAAACCAAAGAAGCTTGGATCTTCTGTAGCTTCTACAACCAGAGAGTATTTTAAGTTAATCATTTTACCTTTCCCTCCTCTCTTTTAGCCCCGCGGCTTTTAAAATAGCATGACAAGTACCAGTGGGCACTTGTTTTGTTTAAAAGAGAAAAGGGGACGGACACTTTTTTATTCCCTCTCTCTGGGACTTCCTTGCCTTGCGCACTCCCATAAGCGATTTAATGCCCCTTCTAATTTCTTAATGAATTTATCACTTCCTATAGCTCATCCAGTGCCAATTTTAATAACTTCCTCACTGCTTGTCAATTAAAGAGATGTCTGTCCCCTTTTCCTTAGGTAGTAACTATGTCAAATTCCGCGAGAGGGAAAGAGATGGTCTTTTGAATATGTTCGCGTTGCTGAGCAATCTCTTCAAGATGTTTATAGACAGGTGCGTCAAAATACTGTTCAGCACACTTGTTGCATACCCAAGCAGGCACGTTTTCAATGTAAACTGTTTGCTTTTTAAATCGAAATCGGGCCAAAACGCGCTTTTGATTCATCTCTCCATCACAGAACTCACATCTATCATCTCTCATTATATATCTACCCCCCTCTTTTTTTAGTCCTCAGTATAGGCTGTGATAATTAACAATACACCCGAGAACAGAAAACGACACACTAGTATTGCGTTTCATTAAAATATAGTCAAACCATCCGGTCATTGCGAGGCGTCTTTTGCCGAAGCAATCTCTGTCGCCAGAGGGGATTGCTTCGTCGTTTCACTCCTCGCAATGACTGGTTTATATGTAAATATATTTATGAAACGCTATACTAGGAAATTAAGGGGACACAATACTTATCTCTTCTTCGGTGGTTATGGTCATCAAAGAGAAAATAGGATTAGGAAAATCTCACCGCATTATCATAGGTTCTTCTCCCGCTTTTCTACAAAGGAGAGTTTTCTTCCTTCAAATTCAGCTACTTCCAGTCCGGCTATCGCTCCCCTCCCCTTAGCCACAATTCTCCCGCTGGCCTCAATTCCAGCGGAGATAATCGCCCTGGAAGTTATATCACCGGATCCGATATCCTCCTTCAGAGCTAATATCACTAACGGCTTTGCCTCCTCTAAATTCAATTTCATCTTTTACTTCCAGTAGGTCAACGTAAGTATTCAGTTAACACCGTTGTCATGCTGAACTTGTTTCAGCATCTATTTGAGATTCCGAAACAAGTTCGGAATGACATTGTGGCCAGAAATTCGACAACTCGTAATGACACGGAGTTTACTGAGCTTTTACAGGTCAACTCATAACTCATAATTAATCTATAACAGTTACCTCAAGCACCTGTCTTCCCCACTCTAAAGCTGCCTGGTGGGAAGGGAACCAGACATCAAGGCGGTATCCTTTTATAGCGCTTCCTACATCCTGAACCACTCCCCATCCATAGCCGGGAACATACATTCTGGTGCCAAAAGGAAATTTGGTTATATCCGCGGCTATTGTCCCTTTCCTGGTCCGCTCTCCGCTGGCTGTAATACCCACTCTTTTAGGTTGCCCCTTAAGCGGGCCACCGGTAAAGACAGGACGGAAAGGAGGAAAGGTAAATAAGCTCCGGTGCCAGCCGGTGCAATGCCCACAGTTACAGTAAGCCGTTACTTCCATCCTCACCTTTCTTCCCGGCCCCGGAGCGGGCCGACGGCTAAGGCTAACGCTAACGCATCCGGAGACAAAGATTAAAATAGAGGTCAGAATAGCCACCCTAAAGGGCACGAGCGGGAGAAACTTCATCTCTTTTTCCTCTTAACTAACTAACCACAGATGTCATAAGATAAAAAATCCCAAAAAATCAACTTCATTGCCTCACGCCAAGGCGCCAAGGCGCTAAGTTATCCAAATTATCCGCAGATTACGCAGATTGGCGCAGATTATAAAAGGAAAGAGCAAAGGACTTATAAGATTATAGGTGCTGCTTTAGAGGTGCCTTAAGGAACTCGGGTCCGGATTTTATTTCTTAATCTGCGTAATCTGCGGATCAATTATCTTTAGCTATTCATTCTCATTCATATATTATTTTATGTCTTTATATCTTTGCGCCTTAGCGCCTTGGCGTGAGGTGTTATCTTTATATTTTTGCGCTTCTGCATCCTTTAGGTTTTTTCTTGGTTTTTTGCCCTTCCAATTTCTTAATCTTATCCCGAATAAAGGCTGCTTTTTCAAATTCTAACTTCCGGGCTGCCTCCGCCATTTCTTTTTTTAGGTCGGCGATAAGGAGAGGTTTTTCCGAAATATAACCGGCTTTTGGCTCCCTGACCAGGCTTTGGACATACTCTGCTGTTCTCAGGTTAGTTTCCACCATACTCTGAATGGATTTCTGAATGCCTCGGGGAGTGATTTTATGTTCTCGGTTGAACCTCACCTGGAGCCGACGGCGCCTGTCGGTCTCTTCAATAGCCCGTTCCATAGAGCCGGTAACAGTATCGGCATACATAATTACTTCCCCGTCTAAATGGCGAGCAGCCCGACCGGCCACCTGAATAAGAGAGGTCTGAGAACGGAGAAAACCTTCCTTATCCGCATCCAGTATAGCCACCAAGGATACTTCGGGCAAATCCAATCCTTCCCTGAGGAGATTGATTCCCACCAGACAATCAAACCGGCCCCGCCGTAAATCCTGCAAGATTTCTACCCGCTTTAGGGTATTAACTTCCGAATGTAGGTAACGCACCTTCAAATTCACCTCATGGAGATACTCGGCCAGGTCCTCAGCCATACGCTTGGTCAGGGTAGTTACCAGGACCCGTTGTTTCTTGGCGACTCTTTTCCTTATTTCAGCTATTAAATCATCAATCTGCCCCTCCACCGGGCGGACAGAAATCCGGGGATCCACCAGACCGGTAGGACGAATGAGCTGCTCAACTATGCTCCGGCTCTTTTTTAGTTCGTAGGGCCCGGGAGTGGCAGAAACATAGATAGCCTGATTTACCCTTTCTTCAAACTCCTCAAAATTTAAGGGGCGGTTATCCAGAGCCGAGGGGAGACGGAAACCATGTTTAACCAGAGTCTCTTTGCGAGCCCGGTCTCCAGAATACATTCCCCTTATCTGAGGAATGGTAACATGGGATTCGTCTATAATAAGGAGATAATCGGAAGGGAAATAGTCTATCAGAGTGCCGGGAGGTTCTCCCGGCAAACGTCCGGAGAGATGACGAGAATAGTTCTCTATCCCCTGACAGTAACCGATTTCCAGGAGCATCTCTAAATCATATTTCGTCCTTGACTCCAGACGCTGAACTTCCAGAAGCTTATCCCCCTTCCTTAGCTCCGCCAACCGCTCCTCCAGTTCCCGCTCAACGGACTGAATAGCCCCCTCTATCCGGCTGGGGGAAGTAACGAAATGTTTGGCCGGATAGATAGCCGCTTTCTCCTTGTCCTTAATTATTTTCCCCGTTAGCGAGTCCACCTCCAACATCCTCTCCACCCGATCCCCAAATAATTCTATCCGCAGAGCCACCCCCTGAGAATAAGCGGGAAAGATTTCTAAGACATCACCGCGCACCCGGAATCTTCCCCGGCCGAAATCGATATCGTTGCGTTCATACTGAAGAGTAACCAGTCGCCGGAGAATTTCCTCCCGCCCAATTTCCTGTCCCCTTTCCAGGAAAAGGAAAAGATCCCGATGTTCCTCGGGAGAGCCCAGGCCGTAAATGGAAGAGACGCTAGCCACGACGACGACATCGTCTCGTTCCAGCAAAGAGCTGGTCGCCTTCAGGCGCAGTCTATCTATCTCATCATTAATAGAAGCGTCTTTTTCAATGTAAGTATCAGTCTGAGGGATATAAGCCTCCGGCTGATAATAATCATAGTAACTGACAAAATATTCCACCCCATTCAGAGGAAAGAATTGCCTGAACTCATTATAGAGCTGAGCCGCCAGAGTTTTATTATGAGAAATAACTAAAGTAGCTTTACCAAAATTAGCGATGATATTGGCTAAAGTAAAAGTCTTGCCCGAGCCGGTAACGCCAAGCAAGGTCTGGCACTTATCGCCCCTCGTTAGTCCCGCGGTTAATTTCTCAACAGCCTGAGGCTGATCCCCTTCTAACTTAAAATCAGAAACTAATTTAAATTTAGGCATCTATAAAAAACTTCGTAACCACAGATTACACAGATTTTCACAGATTAAACCTTAACAAAAAGACTTTTTATCTCTTTAATTCTGTTTCTGTGTTCACCCCGTTAGAAATCGCAAACGCTGCCTGCGTCTTATTTCTAACGGGGTTCATCTGTGTTTACCTGTGGTTTATACTTTCCTAAGCCATAAAAAAATCTGGTGATAATCTGGGTAATCTGTGGTTAAAGTTTTTGTTTTTAACTTAAATTTTTTATTTCTCATTCGTGTTCATCCGTGGTTATCTTACTTTATTTTCTCTAAATTCTCCATCAATCGAGACCTTCTTGTTTCGTATTCTCTTCTCTTGCTCCTCTCCTTCTGGACAATCTCCCGGGGGGCTTTCTCTAAGAAATCATTGCTAATTAATTTTTTCTCTAACTTCATCAACTCCTTCTCTATTTTGAGAATCTCCTTCTCCTGCCTCTCTATCTCTTTGCCTGGATCCCATCCCTCACCTAAATTGACAAAGACCACTGTTCCCGAAGGAGCCGTCTCAGAACCCCACCTTCCCGTGGGCTTATAACTTCCATCTATAGTCAACCGGGTAGAAGAGAGCATCTTTACTAACTTCCTCCGATTTTTCTCTAAAACTTCCTTCTCTTCCCCATTGACCGGTTTGATGATGTGTTCTAACTTTCTTCCCGGGGGAATGTTCCAGGAACTTCTTATTCTCCTTTCCGCAATAATTACCTCATATTTTTTTCTTGTCCTCTGCATAGCTTCCTCGTTCACCTTCGCCCGGCGGAATCTTGGCCAGGAGGAGACCATGATGCTTCCTTCTCCTGGGGCTAAATATTGCCAGATTTCTTCAGTGATAAAAGGCATGTAAGGATGGAGGAGCTTAAGAACATTCCTCAGAACATAATGCAAAACCCACTGGGCGGTCTTTTTATCTTCCTCGGCCGCCTCCGTATCGTAGAGCCGCAGTTTAGAAAGCTCCACATACCAGTCGCAGAACTCGTGCCAGAGGAATTCATAGATGACCTGACTGGCTTCACTGAAGCGGGAGGCCGAGAGAAAATCAGTCATCTCTTTGATGACTTGATTTACCCGACCGATAATATATTCATCGTCCTCATCAAATCTTACTCCCCGGCGATCTATCCGCCGGAATTGAAAATCTTTAGTGTTCAGGAGAATGAAACGAGAGGCATTCCAGAGCTTGTTGGCAAAATTCCTCATTCCTTCCACCCTCTCCTCGCTGAGGAAAATATCCTGTCCCCCTAAAGTAGTCGCTTGAGCTAAGGAAAAACGTAGGGCATCGGCTCCATATTTTTCTATTACCCCTAAGGGGTCAACTACATTGCCCAGAGATTTACTCATCTTCCTCCCCCGGACATCCCGAACTATCCCGTGAATATAAACTTCCCGGAAAGGAATATCTCCTCTGAACTTCAATCCCATCATAATCATTCGGGCTACCCAGAAGTAAATGATTTCATAGCCGGTAATCAAGGTGGAGGTGGGATAAAAGTAATTTAAATCCTTCGTCTTCTCCGGCCAGCCCAGAGTGGAGAAAGGCCAGAGAGCCGAGCTGAACCAGGTATCCAGAACATTAGGGTCCGGCTGCAAATCGGAACTACCGCATTCCTGGCAGTTAGACGGCTCATCACGACTCACATTAAGGTGCCGGCAGCTCTGGCAATGCCAGACCGGCAGACGGTGTCCCCACCAAATCTGGCGGGAGATACACCAATCCTTTATATTTTCCATCCAATTAAGATAAACCTTCGTCCAACGCCCGGGAACAAATTTAATTTTTTTCCTCTTCACCGCCTTGATGGCCGGGCGAGCCAACTCTTTCATTTTCACAAACCACTGTTCGGAGATAAGAGGTTCGGTTACCGTCCGGCAGCGATAACAATGTCCGACGGAGTGGATATGATCCTCCACCTTTACCAGATACCCTTCCTTTCTCAAGTCTTTAAGAATCTCCTCCCGACATTGATAACGGTCCTGGCCGACATAGCGGCCGCTAGCGGCAGCCATCTTTCCGGATTCATCAATAACTACGAGCTGGGGAAGCCCCCACTTAAGCCCAATCTCAAAATCATGGGGGTCATGAGCCGGGGTAATCTTCACCGCCCCGGTACCAAAAGAGGAATCCACTCCCTCATCAGCAATTATAGGCAGATGGCGGCCGACCAGAGGAAGGACGAGTCTCTTTCCCACCAGGCGGCGATATTTTTTATCATCGGGATGAACCGCTACCGCTACATCCCCTAACATCGTTTCCGGACGGGTAGTAGCCACGGTAATCTGGTTATCTCCGCTCTCCAGAGGATAATTAACATAATAAAGATGTCCCTTGGTTTCTTCATGTTCCACTTCAATGTCGGAAAGAGCGGTACCACAATGAGGGCACCAGTTAATAATATAATTGGCCTGGTAGATAAGACCCTCTTCATAGAGACGAACGAATTCCTCCCGGACGGCCCGGGAACAGCCCTCATCCAGGGTAAATCGCTGCCGGGACCAGTCGCAGGAAAAACCCAATTTCTTTAACTGATGAATGATATTATCCCCATATTCTTCTTTCCACTCCCATACCTTCTCCACAAACTTTTCCCGACCCAATTTACTCCGGCTGACACCTTTTGCGGCCAATTCCTTTTCCACCACATTCTGAGTGGCAATCCCGGCATGATCCACTCCCGGTATCCAGAGAGCATTATATCCCTGCATTCTCTTCCATCTAATGAGGATATCCTGCAAGGAATTATTAAGAGCATGCCCTAGATGAAGAGAGCCGGTGATATTGGGGGGAGGGATAACCATGCAGTAAGGCTTCTTCTTAGAGTCAACCTCAGCTCGAAAATATCCTTTCTCTTCCCAGAACCGGTACCACTTCTCCTCTGCCGGCTTGGGGTCATATCTCGTAGGCATATCTTTCATTTTTTCACCAGGAAAGCATAAACCAGATAAAATAAAATAGCCACGGATGAACACGGATAAAAAATAAAAAAATTTAAGTTAAAAACAAAAACCTTAACCACAGATTACACAGATTTTCACCAGATTGAATTTTAAGAGAACCAAAAAAAAGATTAAGTCTTAATTCTTATCTGGGCAAATCTTGTAGCTTATACTTTTAATTTTACATTTTTTATTATTTTCTTGTGTAAATCTTGGGTAATCTCGTGGTTTCATCTCTTTTAATTATTTCATCCGTGTCCGTCCGTGGCTAAACATTTTTTAGGAAGTTTTTTCATCCTTAAGCAACTTATACTCAATGCTGTCCACCAGTGCCTGCCAACTGGCTTCGATGATGTTCTCGGAGACGCCAACTGTCCTCCAGATATCTTGATGGTCACGGGATTCAATGAGCACCCGGGTCTGAGCCGCTGTTCCCGACCGGGGATCAAGAATCCTCACCTTGAAATCGCTAAGATGCATATCGGCCAGAGCCGGATAAAATTTTTCCAGGGCCTTGCGCAGGGCATTATCCAGAGCATTAACCGGACCATCCCCCTCCCCCGCCGTATGTTCCCTCACTCCTCCCACCTTAACCTTTATAGTAGCCTCGGAGATTAAGCGGTTGTCTTCCCTTTTCTCGACACTTACCCGGAACCCTTCCAGGTCAAAAAGTTTTTTATACCTTCTTAGAGATTTTCTCATCAAAAGCTCAAACGACCCCTCGGCCGCTTCAAACTGATAACCGCGCTGCTCCAACTCCTTAACGACCTCAACCATCCTTTTCGTTTCCGGGCTATCCGGGCTTAAATCCAGACCAAACTGAGAAGCCTTAGATAAGATATTCCCCTTCCCGGAAAGCTCCGAGACAAGCACCCGTTGCCGATTGCCCACTAATTCCGGCCTTATATGCTCAAAACTCAAGGGGGTCTTCCTTACCGCATCCACATGCATCCCCCCCTTGTGGGCAAAAGCGCTATCCCCGACAAAAGGCTGCCGCTCATCGGGAATTAAGTTGGCTAATTCACTCACATAGCGGGAGGTTTCTTTGAGAACTCTAAGTTGTTCATCGCTGATACAACTAACCCCTAATTTAAGTTGCAAGTTGGGAATAACTATACAGAGGTCGACATTGCCGCATCTTTCTCCGTAGCCATTGAGCGTTCCCTGCACCTGAGTGCAACCCGCCTGCACGGCTATTAAGGAATTGGCTACGGCCATCCCGGAGTCGTTGTGGGTATGTATCCCCAGGGGAATTTTTATCTCCCTCCTTACCTGACGGGAGATATCCCCGAGTTCATCAGGCATAACTCCCCCATTCGTATCACAGAGGACAATCCAGTCGGCTCCGGCTTTTTCGGCCGCTTTCAAAGTCCTCAAAGCATACTTGGGATTATCTTTATAGCCATCGAAGAAATGCTCAGCATCGTAAACTACCTCTTTTCCCTGCCTTCTCATAAAAGAGATGGAATCTGCTATCATCTTGAGATTTTCCGTCCCGGTAGTCTTTAATACTTCCTTCACATGCAGGGTCCAGCTCTTCCCGAAAATAGCCACCGTCGGCGTTCCCGCCCGGAGCATAGTTTTGAGATTGGGGTCATCTTCGGCCGCCTTATTCGCCCGGCGGGTGCTGCCGAAAGCCACAATTTTGGCCTGCCTGAGGGGTATCCTGACTATCTCCTTAAAGAAATTTATATCCTTAGGATTAGAACCGGGCCAGCCACCCTCAATGTAGTGGATACCTAAGGCATCCAACTTTTTAGCCACGGCCAATTTATCCTTCAAAGAGAAGGAAACCCCTTCCGCCTGCATCCCGTCCCGCAAAGTGGTATCGTAAATTTTCACTTTTTTAGATGACATTGCCTATCTCCCCAGAAAGCAATTTGACAATTTAACAATTTAACCATGCCTTATTCTCACCTTTTCCCCAGCCCAAACTTAGCGTGGATTGCCCGGACCGCCTGGGGGCCATGTTTTTTATCCACGATACAGGATATCTTTATCTCTGAGGTACTAATCATCTCAATATTGATTTTCTTAGAAGCCAAAGCTCCAAACATCCGGGCGGCAATTCCGGAATGAGTTCGCATTCCCACCCCGACGATAGATATTCGGGCGATGTTCTCATCGGCATCCACTTGCTTAGCCCCAATAGCCTTAACCGCCTTCTCAGTTATAACTAAAGTCTTTTTTAAATCTCCTTTCATTACCGTAAAAGATATATCGGATTTTCCTTCTTCTCCTATATTTTGAATAATCATATCAATATTAATGTCCCCGTCAGCTAGAGTTTTAAACACCCTCGCCGCCACCCCGGGCTTATCAGGCACTCCGCGCAAGGAAACTTTGGCTTCATCCGTATTCAGAGTAACTCCCCGGACGACAACATCCTCCATAAACTTCTGCTCTTTAGTAACCATAGTCCCCCTCCCTTTGGAAAAGCTGGAACGAACCTGAATGGGAATATTAAACCTCTTGGCAAACTCCACCGCCCGGTTATGAAGCACCTTAGCCCCGGCACTGGCCATCTCTAACATCTCATCATAAGATATACTCACTAACTTTCTTACTCGAGGGACAATACGAGGATCAGCCGTATAGACGCCCTCCACATCGGTGTAAAT
>CAZUTJ010000016.1:0-10847 GCA_964622875.1 uncultured bacterium | reverse complement strand
TGTAAACTTAAGGCTACTGACGAGATGAATCCTGATAATGTCAAAAACAAAAAAACATAACCACGGAAGCACGGAAGTTGAGAAACACGGAAAAATACCTTTAGAATTAAAAAAACTTATCCATTAATCTTTATTTCATACTTCCGTCCTTCCGTGCTTCAGTGGTAATTTTTAAGCCCTTTAAAATCAACAAGTAATCTTAGTGCTCTTAGTGTCTTTGTGGCAATAGCCTGGAGTAGTTACGAAAGTTTTCTTGGGGGGAGGAAATCCGATGGCTAAATTCACTGCGGAAATGAAGGTGGGTATTTTAGTTTCCCTGGGTTTGCTCATGTTGGCGGCGATGATCGTTTATTTTGGTCGCTTTGACCGTCATTTTGAAGAGAGGGAGGGATATGGGATTAAGGCCCTTTTCGGGTTCGCTGGAGGGTTACGGGAGGGGGCCCCGGTGAACCTGGCTGGCGTTGAGGTCGGCCGGGTAAAGCAGATCACCATGAGCTATGGACCACCGCCGATGGTGCAGCTTCACCTCTGGTTAAGGTCCGGTGTCAGGCTGACCCGGGGAGCTGAGGCTGTTATCAGCAGCGCTAATATATTGGGAGACAGGTATGTAGAGATTTTGCCTGGCTTCAAGGATGGCGAAGTATTAGGACCGGGCGATATCATCAGGGGAAGGGACCCGGTGCGTCTGGAGGAATTGGCTCGGGTGGGAGGGGAAGTAGCTCTGGGGCTAAGGGAAGTAGTAGAGTCGGTAAGGAGAATGGTAGGGGATGAAGAAAGCGAAGAAGCCTTGCGACAGACTATCAGGAGCGCTCAGATTGTCACCGAAGATTTAGAGGGACTGACCGCTGACTTGAGTCAGATAGTTACTGAAAATAGGGAGGAGATCACGACCACTATTAAAAATTTTCGGGAATTGTCAGAGACCGCGAAATTATTTACTAAGGATTTGAGCCAGGTGTTCGGCGAGAACGGGGAGGACCTGACCGCGACCATTAATAATTTTCGGGAACTATCAGAGATCTTAAAGATATTTGTGGAAGAGTTAGAAGAACATCCGACTATTCTCTTTAGGGGGAGAAGTAGAAGAGAAAGGGCGGCCCGGGAAAGGGAGCGGGAAGAGCGCCATGAGAACGACCAAAGTAAAAACTAAGTTTGTCTGCCAGAAGTGTGCTTATGAATCTCCCCGCTGGTTGGGGCGCTGTCCTGACTGTGAGGGATGGAATACCCTCATAGAGGAGATAGAGGTTGAGAAGGGAAGAAGATTTGCGGTTGAAACTTTGCCTCAGTCCATCCTCAATGTAACCCTTGATGAGGAGAAGAGGCTATCCACCGGGATAGGGGAGCTGGACCGGATATTAGGGGGGGGAGTAGTTCCGGGATCGGTGATTCTGGTTGGGGGCGACCCGGGCATTGGAAAATCAACTTTACTTCTTCAGGCCGGCTATCAACTGAGTTTGAAAAAGGGTCCGGTTCTTTATATGTCCGGAGAGGAATCGCTAACGCAGACCAAATTACGGGCCCGCCGTCTGGGTACTTCTTCAGCCAAGCTTTATCTGGTCTGCGAGATAGACCTGGAGGCCATAGAGAATCATATTAATAAATTAAAACCGACAGTGGTGGTTATCGATTCTATCCAGACCGTCTATCGCCGGGAGCTTTCCTCGGCTCCGGGAAGTGTCAGCCAGGTACGCGAGTCAGCCGGCTCGCTAATTTGTTTGGCCAAGAGAGAAGGAATAGCTATCTTCCTCATTGGGCATGTGACCAAAGAGGGAACTATCGCCGGACCCCGTATCCTGGAGCATATGGTAGATACTGTTCTTTACTTTGAAGGTGAGCTGCAAACAGACCTCAGGATTTTGCGGGCGGCGAAAAATCGGTTTGGCTCTACCAATGAGATGGGCATCTTTGAGATGGGGGAAAAGGGCTTAAAGGAGGTGCCCCATCCCTCAGAACTATTTTTAGCGGAGCGCCTCTCCGACACTTCCGGTTCGGTAGTTGTTCCCTGCCTGGAAGGGACCAGGCCGCTCCTGGTGGAACTTCAGGCCCTGGTTTCCCCCAGCGGCTTCAGTATGCCCCGACGTCTGGTAAATGGTGTTGATTACAACCGCGCTTGTCTCCTCCTGGCTGTTTTAGAGAAAAAAGGAGGACTTCATCTTCAGAGCCAGGATATCTTCGTTAGCCTGGCCGGAGGGATTAAGTTAAGTGAGCCGGCCCTTGATTTAGGAATGACTCTGGCGGTGGCCTCCAGTTTTCGGGATATCCCCGTCCCTCCCCGGATGGTGGCTCTGGGAGAGGTAGGTTTGGGGGGAGAGATAAGAGCCGTCAGCCGGGCCGGGATGCGGATAAAGGAGGCTGCTCGTCTGGGATTTGAGCAATGTCTGATCAGCAGGAATAATTTAAAGGGGTTGAAACCGCCTCACCCCCTTGAGCTTATCGGAGTAAACCGGATAGAGGAAGCTTTGAAAATAATAGTAACTACTTAGGTTCAAGGGTTCAAGGTTAGATATGACACGCTAAAATTCTTCTTGTTGTCTTCGGAAGAGGGTTTGATAATTTTAGCAAACTCAACGGAGTTAATTCGCACTTATCACTTAGCTGCGCTAAGTGATGTTACTCCTTGCTTAAACAAGTGGAAATTCTCTTCGATAATTTCTCCTTAAGCTTCGGAGTTAATTCGCACTTATCACTTAGCTGCGCTAAGTGATGTTACTCCTTGCTTAAACAAGTGGAAATTCTCTTCGATAATTTCTCCTTAAGCTTCGGAGTTAATTCGCACTTATCACTTAGCTGCGCTAAGTGATGTTACTCCTTGCTTAAACAAGTGGAAATTCTCTTCGATAATTTCTCCTTAAGCTTCGGAGTTAATTCGCACTTATCACTTAGCTGCGCTAAGTGATGTGCTCATTAAGGAGGTGAGATAATAAAATGGCTTTGAATGTAATTCGACTTATCTTTGTTTTAACGGGAGGGGGCTTGTCTTACTGGCTCGTTCCCCAGGAGAGAATTTATGCCGGGCTCATCGGGTTAGGTGGAGCTCTCCTCATCATTGGACTGGAAATAGCCTTGAGGAGAATTTCTTTAAAGAGCATGATAGTGGCCGCCTTCGGTTTAATACTGGGGATTATTTTAGCGAGTTTGATTACCAATTCCTTCCGCCCGCTTCTTTCTTCACCCACGGATGTTTATCTACCCCTGGGTTTAAGCCTGGCTTTTGGTTATCTGGGAGCGGCTACCTTTTTAAAGAAAAAAGATGACTTTCATCTGCCTTCCCAGTTCGGGCCTGGTCAGTCGAAAGGGGAGGAGAAGATACTGGATACGAGCGTAATTATAGATGGTCGTATTGCCGATATCTGCGAGACGGGCTTTCTGGAAGGAGATTTAATAGTGCCCCGTTTTGTTCTTCAGGAGTTGCAAAAAATAGCCGATTCGGCCGATTCTATCCGCCGGACCAGAGGCCGAAGAGGGCTGGATATTCTTAATCGTCTGGAGAAAAATGATAAAGTGAAAGTGAGAATCAGTGAGGTAAATTTTCCCGAGGTCAGGGAAGTAGATGAGAAGTTAGTAAAATTGGCCAAAGAGACAAACGGCCGGATTCTCACCAATGATTTTAACCTGAATAAAGTAGCAGAGATCGAGAAGGTAAAGGTTCTCAATATAAACGAATTAGCCAAGTTCCTTAGGCCGGTTGTCCTTCCCGGTGAGATAATGAGTGTCAAGGTAATCAGGGAGGGAAAAGATATTGGTCAGGGAGTGGCTTATCTGGACGATGGAACCATGGTGGTAGTTGATAATGGCCGCAGCTTCGTGGGACGCAAGGCGGTAATAGTGATAACCAGCGTTCTCCAGACGGCTGCCGGAAGGATGGTCTTCGCCCGTCCGGCGGTGGAAGGAGAGGCTCATTAAAGATGAATTTGTCGTTTGAACCCTTGAACCCTTTGCCGAGCGTAGTGAGGCATTTCTTGAGGTATAGGAAAGTATAAACGCCTTTTTCTGTCATTCCCCGATTCAATCGGGGAATCCAGGCTCTGGATTATCCGGTCAAGCCGGATAATGACATTTTCTTAGTAATGATTTTTGCTTTGTAGTTGCCCAATTCATTGGGCTTTCTTGAAGCTTAGGAAAGCATAAACATCCGTTGATTAGCTTGATAAATCAAGCAACTACAATTCATCTTTGTAGTTGCCTCATTTATGAGGCTTTCTTGAAGCTAAAGCTTAATGAGAGAGATAAAGGCAGAGACTATTAGTCAAACTGTGGCCCGGCTTTGCCAGGAAGCTAATTTAAGGGTGCGGGAGGATGTCCTCTCTTCTCTAAAGTTGGCTCTAAAGCGGGAAGATTTTCCCCGGGCCCGAGAGATTATCCAGGATCTCCTGGAGAATGCTGCCATCGCTGAGCGGGAAAGATTACCTCTCTGCCAGGATACGGGAATGGTCACGGTATTCCTAGAAATAGGGCAAGAGGTAATGATTGTCGGGGGGTTAAGGGAAGCAGTTAATGAGGGAGTGGGGCGGGGTTACCGGGAGGGATATCTACGTCCGTCCGTGGTGAATGATCCTTTAAAGCGAAAGAATACCGGAGATAATACTCCCGCGGTTATTCATATGGAGATCGTTCCCGGAGACAAGCTGAAGGTGACTGTTTTCCCCAAGGGATTTGGCAGCGAGAATGTAAGTGCTTTGACTCACCTCTTACCTTCTCAGGGGAAGGAAGGGGTTAAGGAATTTGTCCTGAAGACAGTAAGGAAGTCGGGAGCTAAAGGCTGTCCTCCCTTAATTGTAGGAGTGGGATTAGGAGGCACAATGGAGAAGGCCGCTCTCCTGGCTAAGCAGGCGCTTCTCCGTCCTCTGAATAGCCGTCATCAAGAAAAACATATTGCCGAGCTGGAAGAGGAAATTTTTAAGGAAATTAATCAACTGGGAATTGGCCCCCAGGGGTTGGGAGGAAAGACTACGGCTTTGGGAGTAAATATCGAGACCTATCCTACCCACATAGCCGGGCTGCCGCTAGCGGTGAATATTTCCTGTCACGCTTTAAGGCAGGCGAGCGAGATACTCTAATTAGGTTCCAAGTTCCGGGGTTCACGGTTCAAGGTTAGAAAACGATGAACATAAACCAGTATGAAGGTGAGGCAACCAACCGTGAACCTGGAATCCGGCAACTTGAGTAGGGGCGAACGGCTGTTCGCCCTATTAAATAATTATTATTATCTGTGTTAATCTTGCGAAAATCTGCGTCCAAAAAAGTTTTTTAAGTATTTCTCCGTGCCTCCGTGCCTCTGTGGTTAGAGTTTTATTGTCGTTAGTTTTTTAAGGAAAATATTGTTGAAAGAAATTAGCCTAAAAACTCCTCTCACCCGGGAAGAGATAAAAAGACTGAAGGTGGGAGACAAGGTTTTAATAAATGGTATCTTATATACAGCTCGGGATGCGGCCCATCGGAGGTTAAAGGAAGCTCTTAGTAGAGGAGATAAACTTCCTTTAATCCTTAAGGATCAGATAATTTATTATACGGGACCCACGCCTCCTCCTCCCGGTCGCCCTCTGGGGTCCTGTGGACCGACTACCAGTTCCCGCATGGATAGCTTCACTCCTCTCCTTCTCCGGGAAGGATTGAAGGGGATGATTGGCAAAGGGGATAGATCTGCTGAGGTTGTTCAGTCTATAAAGGAACATCAGGCCATCTATTTTATAGCCCTGGGAGGAGCCGGGGCCCTTCTCTCCCAGACGATTCAGCAGGCAGAGGTAGTAGCTTACCAGGACCTGGGTCCCGAGGCCATCTACCGGTTGGAAGTAATTGATTTCCCGGCCCTGGTAGCCATAGATTCCGAGGGAAGGAACATCTATACTAAATTGCTAAATTGCTAAACTGTTAAATTGTTAAATTGACTACTGCCTTTTCCTGGACTAGTGCACTGTGACATTAATTTTGTACTATTTATGTAGTGTAGCCCTTTATGGGCGTAGACAACGGGGACAAGCCCCTACACTACCCCAAATGCACCTGACAGAAATTTGGGGTTACAAAGCACCAGGTGTTCAGGAATTTCAAAACTGTAGGGGCTTGATTTATCAAGCCCGCGGGTCGGGTAAATTTGACCTCTGCATAGATTGCCACGTCGCTGACGCTCCTCGCAATGACGTACTTTAGTGAATAGTTACGTAATTTAACAGTTTAACAGTTTAACAATTTAATTTAGGATGAGGGCTATGGAGCTTTTATTAGCTACGAGGAATAAAGGGAAGATAAGGGAGATAAAGCAGATGCTTGAGGGGCTGAGATTAAAAGTTCTCCTCCTTGAAGATTTTCCCGGTTTGCCCAAACTTGACGAGGAAGGAACGACTTATCGGGAGAATGCTCTCTCCAAAGCAAAGACAGTCTGCGAATTGACCGGTAAGTTAACCCTGGCTGATGACTCCGGACTGGAAGTGAAAGCTCTGGGAGGTAAGCCCGGGGTATATTCAGCCCATTTTGCCGGAGAAGGAGCAAGCGATGAGGAAAACAATTGTCGGCTTCTAGGGCTTCTCGGAAAGTTACCTCTTTCCCTGAGGGGGGCCCGCTTCCGATGCGTTATGGCCCTGATCGGTCCTCCCGGGCGGATTGAGGTAACTGAAGGAGAATGTTCCGGATTGATTGGATTTGAACCCCGGGGAAAATTTGGATTTGGCTATGACTCTCTCTTCATTATCTCTGAATATAAGCGGACATTTGCTCAGCTTTCCCCTTTTCTGAAGAATAAGCTCAGTCACCGTTCCCAGGCCCTGAGAAAGGTGCGGAAGATTCTTGAGAAAATAATAGAAAGAGAGTAACTACTTAGCCACCAAGGCACAAGGACACCAGGGTAAACAAGGGAATTTGGTAACTACTCAGGCTAAAGACCGAAAGTAGAGGGCAAGGGACTGAAGTAAACTAACCGCTCTTTAACCCTATCTGCTCTTTGGGGTAGTTATAAAAAAGGTATAAAAAGAATCATTCTCTATCTTAGTATCTTTGTGGCTCTAGCCTTGAGTAGTTACGAAGGAGAAGTAAAATCATTAGGTTGAAAGGAGGAGGAGTTATTATGAGGAAAAGATTTTTTGTGTCGATGGGTATGGCTATTTTGGTTACATTTCTCTTCCCGGAATGTGTTCCGGGGAGAGAAGGAGAGAGGCTCCCCCAGCCCGGGCGGATATCCCCGGCGGGATTAGGTTTCCATTCTTTTCCCGCCTGGTCGCCTGAAGGAAGGAGGCTCGCCTATACGGCCTATCAAGACGGAAGACAAGATATCTGGGTGGTGGAACTTAATGAAGAGGGCCGGCCCCAAGCTCCCCCGGTTAACATTACCAATTCTCCCGCCAGGGATGAACATCCTTCCTGGTCCCCTGATGGGAAGAGGCTCGTTTTCCATTCGGATAGGGAAGAGGGTAACCGAAAACTTTTCGTCATGGATGCTGACGGCGGCAATCTGCAACTCCTTTACCAGCATCAGACGGAGAGAGGACTAAGGGAGAGCTTTCATCCTTCCTGGTCGCCCAGAGAGGGAAAGATAGCCTTTGCAGCTGAGAACAATATCTGGGTGATAGATGAAGAAGGGAAGGAGGGGCCCCGGCGGATTACTCCTTCCGGACATAATGATTATCCTTCCTGGTCGCCGGATGGAAACTGGATTGTCTTTAGTTCAGGGGGAACGGTGAGCATGATCAAGGCCGACGGAAGCGGAGAAAAGAAGAGGCTAACGGGCCCGGGAGGGATGAAGGTCGATTTTCCGGGGTGGAGTGGCTTTCCTTCCTGGTCTCCCGATGGAGAGAGAATTGCCTTCATCTCTAATAGAGGGAAGATGCGGAAAGGGGAAGAAGTAGAATATTATGACCTCTGGATAGTTAAGGCTGATGGGACCGGAGAGGCCGAGTATCTAACCAACGATAGATACCGCGAATCTTTCCCCACCTGGTCGCCTCAGGGAGATAAGCTCGCTTTCCAATCTAACCGTGAGGACGGGTTTCATATCTGGGTGGTATCTTTGCCTCAATAGCTACTTTAAATTGTAACCGTTCACGGGGTGGCATGTCAACAGGTACTTCCCCCTTTCCTGAAGGGGGATTGAGGGGGATTTGAAATACCATCGTGACCCGGGTGCCCGGAAATCCCCCCTAACCCCCCTTTGCAAAGGGGAGATACATAAAGGCCGTGAACGGTTACTCTAAATTTTGCCGGGGCGTAGCGCAGTCTGGTTAGCGCGCCTGCTTTGGGAGCAGGAGGTCCCGAGTTCGAATCTCGGCGCCCCGATTAAAAAAGACTGCTAAACTGCTAAATTGCTAAATTGCTAAATTGCTAAATTGTCCGTTGATTATTTTTGCCTGGAGGGGAAATGTTTTCTAAAATTTTAATTGCTAATCGGGGCGAGATTGCCTTAAGGATAATCAGGGCTTGTAAGGAAATGGGGATAAGAACAGTGGCTGTTTATTCCCAGGCAGACAGAGATTCCCTGCCGGTCCGCTTCGCCGATGAGGCTGTTTGTATTGGCAAGCCGCCAAGCCGGGAAAGCTACCTGAATATTCCCGCCATTATTAGCGCCGCCGAGATTACTGACATTGAGGCCATTCATCCCGGCTATGGATTTCTGTCTGAGAATGCCCACTTTGCCGAAATTTGCCGGTCCTGCCAGATAACCTTTATTGGTCCTCCCCCTGAGGCCATAAGCGGGATGGGAGATAAATCTGTGGCCCGGGAAACAATGAGGAAGGCCAGAGTTCCGGTGATTCCCGGAAGTAAAGGGGTCATTAAGGATGAAAAAGAGGCCCTGGGAATGGCCGAAAAAATTGGCTATCCGGCAATGATTAAAGCCTCTGCCGGTGGAGGCGGCAAAGGGATGAGGATTGCTCATAATAAAGAGAGTTTAATCTCCGGTTTTCATCTGGCTCAAAACGAGGCCCAGGCCGCTTTTGGTAAGAATGAAGTTTACATCGAAAAATATATTGATCAGGCGCACCACATTGAGATACAGATCTTAGCAGACAAGTTTGGTCATACTATCCATGTGCGCGAGCGAGAGTGTTCCATTCAAAGGCGACACCAAAAGCTTATTGAAGAAACACCTTCACCGGCAATAGATCATAGATTAAGAGAAAGGATGGGAGAAGCCGCCGTTCGGGCCGCAAAAACAGTAGGCTATTTTAGTGCCGGCACAGTGGAGTTTATCCTGGATAAAGAAGGCAATTTCTATTTTATGGAGATGAATACCCGGATTCAGGTAGAGCATCCCATTACCGAGATGATTACCGGGGTAGATTTAGTTAAAGAGCAGATCCGTATAGCGGCCGGCGAGAGGTTGACTTATCAGCAAAAAGGTATTACCGGCCGGGGCCACTCTCTGGAATGCCGGATAAACGCCGAGGACCCTGATAATAACTTTATCCCTTCACCAGGTGAAGTTACTGAGTATTATCCGCCCGGAGGATTGGGGGTGCGGGTGGATTCTCATCTCTACAAAGGTTATGTTGTTCCGCCCTATTATGATTCCTTAATTGCCAAACTAATCGTCCATGCAGAAGACCGGGAATCCGCTATTCTGCGCCTGAAGAGAGCCTTAGAAGAATTTATTATTGAAGGAGTAAAGACAACCATCCCTTTTCATTTGAAAGTACTCAACACCCAGGATTTTCAAAGAGGAGAATACTCTACTGGGCTTATTGAAGAAAAATTGGTGTAACTACTCAGGTTCACGGTTCAAAGGTTCACGGTTGTTTATCTAAGTGTTCAATCTTGACCGGTTTAACCTTGAACCCTGAACCCCGAACCTCGGAACTTTGAACTTGAGGGGAGGCGTGGTGATGAAACTGTTGTTTTTAATAGGGGCTTTGTTCCTGGCCGTCTCATCAGCTTACGGTGAATTAATTCGTCCCCGGATAAAACTATTGATGGTGCCGCGTTGCCATATGTGCCATGACCCCTTTATCCCTCGGGATCACCTGGTCCTGGTACCCGAGGCAGATTTAATCAGGATAGAGAGAGAGGGTGAGTTTAGGATCTTTATGGAAAATACCTTTCGTTCTCCCCTGCGGGGGATAGAGTTGTTGGTGGAAAGCCCGGCCTTTGACATAGAGGTTAATCCTCCTCTCCTGGAAAGGTTGGGGCCGGGAGAAAGAGCCTTCTTTCTCATTAAACTCAAACTGCGGGAGGATTTTGAACTGGGAGATTTTCCTTTAAGAATAAGGGTGGAGGCCAGGGACGCGGTGCTTAGACCCAGTATAGAGACTATGGGGGTAGTGGTAGAGAAGGTAATCATCCCTGAAGTAGAACCTGGGGTTAAACCGCTGGAAATGGTTGAACCGCTGGTTGAGGAGGTAGGGGAGGTAGGAGAGTTGATCGTGCGGGTGGAGGAGTTCATCCTGGCCAAGAGGTGGTATCTCTACCTTATCCCCACTTTGCTTCTCATTGGCCTTTGGCTCTGGAGAAGGAGGAAACAAAGATGATCCAGAGACCTCTTAGCTTAGGGAGAAAGATTGTTCAGGGGCTCTCCTTTATTATTATCCTTTATGGAGGATTGCTGGGCATTCGGGTAGAGACAGCGTTACTTCCTTTTGTTGAGCCCGCGGAAGGGTTCCGGTCAGAAGAGAGAATTGCCTTGATGCGGGGACCGGGACATAGACAGGTGTTTGATACTTATATAGGAATAAAAACTTGTCGTTTCATGAGGGGAACAGGACTACTCCGGGCCTGCTTCCTCCATTTTTTCTCCGAGGCGATAACCTGGCACACCCCCCCCAGAGTCTTTTTGCCTCATCTATTTGTATTTCTTATTCTGGCTATCTTTTCCGGCAAACTTTTTTGTGGCTGGATCTGCCCCCTGGGTTTTATTCAGGATGTCCTGG
>CAZUTJ010000015.1:0-10972 GCA_964622875.1 uncultured bacterium | reverse complement strand
GCCTAATTATGGGGAAGTTACGGTGGTATCCGATCTACTGTCTGAATCACAGTTTATGTAATTTTTTGGGCAAAAGGTGGAATCCCTGCTAATGCCCTCAAATTGGTGACCCAGGTATCATGGCCTCCCCAGCCACCGTAGTTCTCCACAGGCCACCATCCATCATGGTCGCTTACATACATTCTGAAGCAAAGACCAAGCTGCTTCAGGTTGCTCATACATACCGCCTGCCGGGCCTTCTCCCTCGCTCTGGCCAGTGCCGGTAGCAACATCGCCGCTAAGATAGCGATGATGGCGATGACGACCAGCAGCTCAATTAGGGTAAAGCCCTTCTTGTGTCTAGGACAGACATATGTCCGATTTTTAAGGCTAAACAAGTTAGCCAATCTTGTCATTATTTTCTTTCTCATTATCGTACCCTCCCTTGTTTTGGTTCAAGCTCTTTTTCACTTCGTTTAAATTTTCCCTTATCCTGTCCACAGAGCCGTTGGTGGCTTCTTTTGGATTCTCACCTCCCTTCCGGCCGGATTTTGGTTGGCTCCGGTAATTGGTGCCTCCTATTAGGGGTTTCCCCTTTTTAAGGGGTTCTCCTCCCTCGCCTTAAAAGAGCTCCCAACTTGCCCTCTAAGGGGGATGAAGAAAATACTTCTGGTCCTGACTTCTTCTCTATCCCACATCAGTTCCTCTGTTTATTTTACCCCCCCATTTGTCAAGTATTATTTTCGTTTTTTTGCTTTTTTCTTAAAATTCCTTAAAATTCCCGCCTATGCGGATAAGGGAACAAAGGGGAAAGATAACATTTGCTCGTCGGTAAAGAGTAGTCAGCGGGCCTTATTAGCTGAAGGGGGGGGAAGGGGGGGATTAAGGCTGGTCTTTAAGGAAACTTTAAGGGGAAGGGTGCGGGGTAGGAAGAAGAGAGGAATTTTTTTGTTGCCGGGGTTAGGAAAAGTATGATATATTATATTATAATGGATAAAGGAGCACAGGGCACCTCATAAGAGGTTATTTTTTTAGTATCGGATTTTAATCCGATACTTGATTACCCAGATTAGCAGGCAGATTACCCAGATTACTTCAAAGGAGAGGAGGGAAGGAGAATGGAGGTATTTATTAAAAGGGATTATGAGGAGATGAGTCGTAAGGGAGCGGAGATTGTGGCCCGGGAGATGGAGAAGAAGCCGGCAGGTTTTGTTCTGGGCCTGGCCACAGGGAGCACTCCGCTTGGTCTTTATAAAGAGCTTATTCGCCGGCACCGGGAAGAAAGGTTGGACTTTTCTCAGGTGACTACTTTTAATTTAGACGAATACTGCGGATTGGCTCCTGACCACGAGCAGAGTTATCACCGTTTTATGTATGAGAATCTTTTTAATCATCTTAACATTGATCAGAAAAATGTTCATCTTCCTGATGGAATGGCTGAAGATCCGGAGGCTTTTTGTCAGGAGTATGAGAGAATGATTGCTGATGTTGGGGGGATAGATTTGCAGGTCCTGGGGATTGGAAGCGATGGCCATATCGCTTTCAATGAGCCTGGTTCTTCTCTGGGTTCTCGTACCCGGGTAAAAACTTTGACTCAGGAAACCATAGAGGATAACGCTCGTTTCTTCAAAAATATTGACGAAGTACCTAAATATGCCATTACTATGGGGGTAGGGACGGTAATGGAGGCCAGGATCTGCCTTCTCCTGGCCCATGGGGCTAAAAAGGCCGATATTTTAGCCCGGGCCATAGAAGGACCGATAACGGCAGAAGTTACTGCCTCCATGATGCAACTTCACCGCCGGGCCATAATTGTGGTTGATGAGGAAGTGGGAGCGAGGCTGAAGAGGAGAGATTATTATAAGCATGTAGAGGAAATGGTAGAGCGGTTAAAGGAGAAGGGGTAATTTATGATGAATTTGATTGATAGCTTTAAGGAAAAAGCTCGGAAGAATCCCGTCAAGATTGTTTTCCCGGAGGGAGATGATGAAGGAGTTATCCAGGCTAGCGCCTTGCTTCTTAAGGAGGGATTTTCTCGGCCGATTCTTTTGGGGAAAGAAGCAGATATCCGTGAGGTTGCTGGTCGGATAGGGGTTGATTTAGGGGAAACGGCTATTGTTGACCCTCTGACCTCTCCCCGCCGTGATTGCTATGCTGATCTTTATTGTCAGGTCCGAGAGGGTGTTTCTCCGGGGATGTCCCAAAGATTACTGAGAAAGAGACTGGTTTTTGGGGCGATGATGGTTTCCAGCGGCGATGTTGCTGGAATGGTGGCCGGTATAGCCAGCCCTACGGCTCTGGTAATCCAGGCTGCTTCCATGGCCATAGGCTACAATTCCGGTGTTTCCATTCCCTCCAGTTTTTTTATTATGGTCTTGCCTGAGAAAGAAGCCGGGGAAGAGCGCTTGCTTATTTATGCTGATGCGGCTCTCAATGTTGATCCTGATGCCGAACAGTTAGCTGAAATAGCTGTTTCCACCGCTAGAAGTGCCCGTCGATTATTAGGAATGGAGCCGCGCCTGGCTTTCCTTTCCTTTTCCACTAAGGGGAGTGCTTCTCATCAGTTAATAGATAAGGTAGTAAGGGCTAAGGAGATTGCTTCCGGGAAGGCCCCGGATATTTTAATGGATGGGGAATTGCAGGCAGACACGGCTCTGGTGCCGGCAGTAGCTTTGAAGAAGGCTCAAGGGAGTGCGGTAGCGGGAAGGGCCAATATTCTTATTTTCCCCGATCTTAACTCCGCCAATATCGCTTATAAGCTCACCCAGTATCTCGCCGGAGCTAAGGCTTATGGTCCTATACTGCAAGGTTTTCGCCGGCCGGTGAATGACCTCTCCCGGGGAGCAACCCCGGAAGATATAGTCGGTCTCACGGCTATTACTGTTGTTCAAAGTCAGGAGGGATAATGAAAATTTTAGTCATCAATTGCGGAAGTTCCTCTATAAAGTATCGGCTTTACGAAATGCCGGAGGAGAAGGTATTAAGCCAGGGACTTATAGAAAATATTGGCGAGAAGGACTCTCTTTTCAGTTGTCATTCCGGCGGGGAGAGTATCCGGATAAAAAAGGAGATTCCGGATCACCAGGTGGGGTTACAATTAGCACTTACTGCTCTTACAGATAAAGAGCAGGGGGTTATGGCTGATATTTCTGAGGTAGTTGCGGTTGGCCACCGCGTTGTCCACGGAGGAGAGCAATTTTCCGGTTCTATGCTTATTGGAGAAGAGGTGCTCAAGGGTATTGAGGGGTGCGCTGATTTAGCCCCTCTTCATAATCCTCCTAACTTAGCCGGAATTAAAGCGGCCCGGAAACTGATGCCGGGAATTCCTCAGGTAGCGGCTTTTGATACTGCTTTTCATCAAACTTTACCGCCGAAAGCTTATCTGTATGCTTTTCCCTATGAGTATTATGAAAAATATCACCTCCGACGCTATGGTTTTCATGGCACCTCCCATCGCTATGTGGCTCGGAGAGCGGCCCGGATTATGGGTAAGAGCAAAGAAGAGGCTAATATCATTACCTGTCATCTGGGCAACGGATGTAGCATTACTGCCATAGAGAGAGGAAAGTCTGTTGACACCAGCATGGGGTTGACACCATTGGAAGGCCTGGTTATGGGAACCAGATGCGGCGACATTGACCCGGCTATTACTTTTTATCTGGTCAAAGAAAGAGGGCTTGATCTGGATAAGGTAAATAAATTGCTTAACAAGGAAAGCGGGCTGTTAGGAATCTCCGGCCTAAGCAACGATATGCGCCAGGTTTTGGTAGAGGCAAAGAAAGGGAACGAGAGGGCCAGGATGGCGGTGGAAATATTCTGCTATCGGCTTAAGAAGTATATTGGCGCCTACCTGGCTGTCCTGGGAGAGGTTGATGGCCTGGTCTTTACCGGGGGGATAGGTGAGAATGCCGTGGATATCCGCAGCCAGACCTGCCGGAATTTAGAAAAATTGGGGATCGAGCTTGATGAAGAGAAAAACGGAGCTATTCAGGCCCGGGAAGGAGAGATCAGTAAAGAAAATTCGCCGATCAAGGTTTTTGTTATTCCTACTAATGAAGAAGATAGGATCGCTTACGATACCTATGAGATGGTTAAATGACTGGGTAAAATAAAAAAACATAATCACGGAAGAGCGGAAGTTTGGAAATAGGGAAAGAGAAAAAAGGGTAATTGGGGGGAGAGAGAAATGGGAGCAACTCAGGTAACGGTTGCCGTGAGTAATCCTGGTGACTCCAGGCAGCGTTGGGAGGGATTGTTTTTGGTAGATACAGGCGCTATTGATTGCCTGGTACCCGGAAATCGTCTTCGGGAGATAGGAATTAGGCCTAAAGGTAAGCGGATATACGAATTGGCTGATGGCACGGAAATCCCTATGGAGGTGGGTGTGGCCGGCCTGGAATTCATGGGTGAGTTTGTAGGGGTGACCGTAGTTTTCGGGAAAGACGATGTAGAGCCGATTCTTGGCTTGACAGCCCTGGAATCTGTTGGCATTGAAGTTGATCCTCAGAATCAGCGTCTGAAACGTCTTCCCGCTGTTCGCTTGAAGAGGTTAAACAGTAATCATCTTTGATTTGGAGGGTACAACAATCCGTGCATCTAACCACGGAAGCACGGAATAAGATTTAATTCTCTGTAAGTATTCACTAAAGCACGTCATTGCGAGGAGCGTCAGCGACAAAGCAATCCATGTAGAAAAAGACGAGATTGCTTCACGGAGTTTATCCTGATGAATATCAGGGTTCGCAATGACACGGGGTTTACTGAGCTCTTACAATTCTCTGTGCTCTCTGTGGTTAAGTTTTTTTGACAGAATCTAAAAAGGGGGAGGAAAAAGATATGAAGATAGTTGTCTTTGAAGACGGGAAACATGAAAATTTTTATCCCTTGACTTTGTTACGCCCAGTTTTTGAATTGAAGTGTGGGAGCAGCACTCTTCTGGCTCGGATTCTCCGGAAATTTGGGGAGGTAAAACCGGCCTTTTTTGTCCGTGATGATTTAGCTCCCACCTTAAAAAAGAAATTTCCCGCTAGTCTTGTTAATGACTTGAGGGTTCTCAAAGACGATGATTTATTGCTCCTGAATGGAAGATGGCTTATCTCTGATGAGGTTCTCGATAAAGAAGGACGGGAAGAGATAGGAATGTGTAACGATGATATCGTTTATATTAGAATAAAAAAGGGAACAGATATTTCAATCGCAGGCGAGGATTTCTCCTCTTTTTTGGAAAAGGCCAACGCAGGAATGAAGAAAAAAGAGTTCCCAGCCCGACTTATCCTTTATCCCTGGGAGTTGGTGAAGCATAACGGCCCGGCAATCAGCGAAGATTTTGCCTTTCTGGGAAAATCAGGTCTGGAGGGGAAGGTTTCTCCTTCTGCTGTTGTTTATGGTCCTCAGGAGAAAGCTTATGTAGCCAGGACAGCAGAGGTTCATCCCTTTGTTACTCTGGATACCACCCAGGGACCGGTAATTATTGATGAGGAAGCGATTGTTTTTCCCTATTCTCGAATAGAGGGTCCTTCCTATGTAGGAAAGGGAACCCATATTTGTGGAGCTAATATTAGGTTGGGGTGTTCTATCGGGCCGGTTTGTCGGGTAGGAGGGGAGGTGGAGGAAACGATTATTCACGGTTACACTAATAAATTCCACGATGGTTTCCTTGGCCACAGTTATCTGGGTGAGTGGGTTAACCTGGGCGCCTTAACCACGAATAGTGATATTAAGAATGACTATAGCCCGGTGCAGGTTTATATAAAAGGCCAATTTGTTGACTCGGGTGAGACCAAGGTGGGCTCCTTCATTGGAGACCATACCAAAACCAGTATCGGCACCTTTTTAAATACGGGTGCGGTAATCGGTCTGATGTGCAATGTGTTGGGCGGCGGCGGTGTTCTTCCTAAGTTCATCCCCTCTTTTTCCTGGTTTCTAAAAGACAGACTCTTTAAAGGCTACGGGTTTAAAATGATGGTGAAGACAGCCGAAGCAGTTATGGTCCGAAGAGGTTGCCGGTTAGAGGAAGAAGAGGTGGCTCTTCTTGAGGTTGCTTACCATATCGTTAAGGAAGAGCGGGATGCGTTGATTAAAAAGGACTGTAAGCATCGTTAATTTAAAGTTTAGTCAATAAACCCCCGAAACAGGATATTTTCGGTATCGGGATGAACAATCCGTCGCCACAGGAGTGGTGACGCTACAGTTGTTATTTTCGGTAGCGTCGTTGATTACACAGATTTTCTTTGGAAGTAATCTGGGTAATCTGCCTGTTAATCTTTATTATACTTAAAAAAGGAGCGTTAAAGATGTCTACTGAAGAAAGAGTAAAGAAGGTAATTGTCAGGCAACTCCGGGTGGATGAAGCTGAGATTAAAGAGGATTCCGGTTTTGTTGATGACCTGGGAGCAGAGTCAATGCAGAGCATCGAGCTGGTGGCTGCTTTTGAGGAGGAGTTTGACATTGAGATGGATGAAGATGCGGCCCTGCAGGTGAAGACGGTAGGTAAGGCTATTGAGTTTATTGAAAAAGCCCTGGCGGCTCAGGCCAAAGAGTAGGATTTTGTTTTATATCGAATTTTCAATCCGATATTGATTGCCGAACGTAGTGAGGCATATTTTATTTCTCCAGAATCACCTGAGCAACGGCGTAGCGGCCGGCATAAGCAGAGGAGGCAAGAATCTTTTTAAATTTGAGTTTGTTTTTTGTCTGGCCATGGAGTTTTATCCGGGGTCTCTTTAAGGTAGGATAAACCACTTCAATTTCACTTAGTCTAATTCCCTTTATGAGGCCCAGACCGTTAGCTTTTAGAAGAGCTTCTTTAGTAGCAAAGGTCAGCGCATAATAAAGGTATTTATTTCTTTTCCTTTGGCAACGGGCTATCTCCTGGCGGTGAAATACCCGCTTGAGGAATCGCTCTCCTAGGCGGATAATAGCTTTTTCTATCCTTTCTACCTTAATGATGTCTAGACCTATTCCGGAAAGCATAATAGTTTTTATTATACCAGCCTGGAGAGGAAAGTCAAATTCATTAGCCACCAAGGCACAAAGGCACAAAGGTAAACAAGGAAATTTAGTAACTACTCAAGCTAAAGACCGAAGGCAGAAGGCAGAGGGCTGAAATAGACTAATAACTTTCAGCCTATCTACCTAAAGTAGTATTGCGTTTCATAAATATATTTACATATAAGCCAGTCATTGCGAGGAGTGAAACGACGAAGCAATCCCCTCTGGCGCCAGAGATTGCTTCGGCAAAAGACGCCTCGCAATGACCAGATGGTTTGACTATATTTTTATGAAACGATACAGTAGTTACAAAAAAGCATAAAAAGAATTATTATTCTATAATCTTAGTGTCTTGGTGTCTTTGTGGCTATAGTAATTATAGTCAAGCAGGGGAAAAGTGAAGAATGGCTGAGGGAAATCATGAGAAGATAATAAGAAAGACTGAGGAATTAAGCTCCGAAGTAGATCTCACTTCCCTGGAGATAGCGGTTATCTTAGCGGCTGGCCACGGGAAAAGGATTAAATCGGAAACCCCCAAGATGCTCCATAAGATATGGGGAGTGCCCACGGTTTCCCGAGTAGCCAGGATCATTGCCGAGGGGCTAAATAATTCCAACCAGATAATAGTGGTGGGGATGAAAGGCGACGAGGTGGCCCGGGAAATTGGCAAGAGACCGCGGACCGCTTTTGTCTATCAGAGAGAGCAAAAAGGAACGGGTCATGCCTTGCAAGTGGCTAGCGGGGTTTTTAGGGGGAAGGAGTACGATGGGAACATCTATGTTTTCCCCGGAGATATGGGATTGGTAACTGCGGAAGCAGTGCGGAAATTCAAGCAGGAGTTTGAAAGTTCCGGTTTTGACATGATGGTCCTCACCGCTCTATATGAGGGGAAGGCCGAGAACAATTACTATGGACGGGTGCTCCGGGTTCCGGAAAGGGAGGGAAATTCAGCCGAGGATAGAGGCCAGGTTATAGAGGTCATGGAACACAAAGATATATTAAATTTAGCCCGTGATCATCGCGTAAATTTTAATAATCGGAGCTGGACATTTACCCGGGAGGAGCTGCTAAACATCAGGGAATTTAACAGCGGAGTTTATGCTTTTAAGGGGAAGAGTTTGAGGGAACATCTAGGAGAGCTAACCGTTGACAACATTCAGGGAGAACTTTATCTTACGGAGTTAATCTCTATCTTTAACCGTTATGGTCTCCGGGTAGGGGTCTCAAGCGTCGGGGACCATACGGTAGTTTTGGCCTTCAATATTAAATCGGTCTGGAAGGATATGGAGGCCATTGCCCGCGACCGCGTCTATAATAAATTGAAGAATATTATTACCATCGAAGACAAAGAAGATTTTTTTATAGCTGACGAAGTGGTGGAAGGAATCCTGGTTCTTGACCGCCAGGGGGAAACGCTGGATATTGTTCTAGAAAAAGGGGTTTATCTTCACCCGGGGGTAAGACTAAGCAAAGGAGTACATATCAAGAAGAACAGTATCTTGGAGGGGAACATTGAATTAGGAAGGAATGTGACTATTGGGGAAAACATTTCTTTAAGCACCTATTCTCATCAGACGATGAAGATAGGGCCGGGAAGTGAAATATTTAAGGGCGATATTATCAAGGGAAGTGTCCAAATTGGGAAGAGGTGCCGTATAGAATCCTCGGTTAACATAACCGGCAGCGATGACTGTCCTACCCACATTGGCAATCAGGTTACCATCAAGGGAACAAGTTACCTATTCGGTTCCCTTATTGAGGACGATGTCTGGATAGAACACTCAGTCCTTAAGAATAAGCGGGTAGAGAAAATGCTTAAAAAGGACGGTTCTGTCCGCCCGGTTCGCTACTATCTCCCCCAACCCGAGGGAATTGATGCTATTACCAATCTTTAAAGAAAGGTAAAACCACTTAGCCACCAAGGCACAAAGGCACTAAGAACATCAGGATTACTTGTTTACCTTTGTGTCTTGGTGCCTTAGTGGCTGAATAGTTACCAGGAAGGAGGCTAAGTCGTGTCTTTGTCCAGGAGAGCTGATTTAATTGCCCCTTCTCCTACCTTAGCTATAACCGCTAAGGCTAAGTTGATGAAGTCGCAAGGTATTAATGTCATCGGATTGGGGGCGGGAGAGCCGGATTTTGATACCCCGGAACATATTAAAGAGGAAGCCAGGAGAGCTATTGAAGAAGGCTTTACCAAATATACCCCGGCCGCGGGGATTGAGCTTTTAAAAAAGGCTGTCTGCAAGAAACTTAAGGAGGATAACGGACTGAACTACGAACCCGGACAGATCATCATTTCCTGTGGAGCGAAACACTCTTTATACAATACTATTCAGATTATCTGTGAGGAGGGGGATGAGGTCATCCTGCCTGCGCCTTATTGGGTAAGTTACCCGGAACAGATAAAATTATCCGGGGCTCAGGTCGTGCTCGTGGAAACTATCGAGGAAGAGGGATTCAAGCTTAGTCCGGAAAAATTATTACAAAATATAACTTCCCGAACGCAACTTCTCATCTTAAACAGCCCTAATAATCCCACCGGCGCTGTTTATTCCCGGGAGGAATTACTGGCTCTGGCCGAGATTGTCAGGGAGAAGAATATTTATGTTATCTCCGATGAGATATATGAAAAGATGGCCTATGAGGGAGTGAAGCATACGAGCATTGCTTCTCTGGACTCTCGCCTTAAGGATTTAACGGTGGTGATAAATGGGGTATCCAAGGCTTATTCTATGACTGGTTGGAGGATAGGCTACGCCGCCGGGGATAAAGAGATTATCGCGGCTATGTCCCGATTACAGAGTCACAGCACTTCTAATCCTGATTCCATCGCCCAAAGGGCCGCGGTGGCCGCAATTTCGGGAACTCAGGAACCCTTAAAGAAAATGCTGATGGAGTTTAAGAAGCGCCGGGATTATCTGGTGGAAAGACTGAATAGCCTTAAAGGTTTCTCTTGCCGGAAGCCTCAAGGTGCTTTTTATGCCTTTCCTAACATATCAGGAGTGTTAGGAAAGGATTTCCGGGGGCGGAAGCTAGAAGATTCCTCTTCCCTGGCAGCATTACTCTTAAGCGAGGCCCGGGTAGCGGTTGTCCCCGGTTCTGCCTTTGGAGAGGATAACTACCTCAGATTTTCTTATGCTACCTCCCGGGAAAACCTTACTCAAGGACTTGACCGTATAGAAGAATTGATGAATAAGATTTAAGGTTTTCAAAAACTGAAAAACAAGAAAAACCACAGAGGCACGGAGAGTACGGATAATAATAATTAATAATTAATAATTAAAAGCTTAGTAATTTCAATGTTACCTTGTGAAAGCTTAACCAACCTCGTCATTGCCCGGCTTGACCGATGTTGTCATTGCCCGGCTTGACCGGGCAATCCAGTTATAGCTACATCGAGAACTCTCTTTTTTTATGAAGCTGAGAAGCGAATTATCTTCACGCATGGTTTTGTGAAGAAGGAACGAAAAACCCCTAAGAACGAGATTGAGAAGGCAAAATCCATTAGAAAATTATGGAGAGGTGAAAAATGAATGTCGCAGAAAAGTATCTTAAAAAGCAGGTTTTTTCGGAAGAATTCCAGTGCTCATTTATAGAGGAAAAAATTAAGCTGGATATTGAATATCATTTAGAGGAACTCAAAAGAGATATTCAGACACACAAGAGCCCTGAAGAACTCATCAAAAAGATTGACTCCATAGAACACTTCGTTATGTCGACTTAAAACGTAAAGTCCGTAGTAACTGTTCACGGCCTTCATATGTTCCCCCCTTGGTAAAGGGGGGTTAGGGGGGATTTTCAGGCACCCAAGTCGTGCTCGTATTTCAAATCCCCCTCAATCCCCCTTTACCAAGGGGGAAGTAGCTGTTGACGCGCCACTCCGTGAACGGTTACAAGTATTTTTAGGCTCTTCTGCAAAATGATACACTAAACTGCCGGTAAAAAAAACCGTTTATAAACTAAACCTTTGTATTATAAGCAAGTTGGAACCATTATAATA
>CAZUTJ010000014.1:0-11088 GCA_964622875.1 uncultured bacterium | reverse complement strand
CTTCTATTTCCTCCGGCTCATAGCCAGGAGAATAATTTATCAAGTGCTTCAGCATGAGCTCCTTAATTAGATTCTCCTCTCCCCATCTACGACATATAAGTGCGCAAGGATATAGAGGTGCCATGAAAGAAGCGACTGGTACCCGCCGGAGTCTTAGCGTGCTGACGGTGGCCTTATATATGGCCACGGATTCCTTTTTGCTGAGTCTATCAAATCTGATAAAATTGTTATCTTCTATAATCAGTTTTGCAGTCAATGGTCTTTGTCCTGCGACTTAGATATAGTTCTCTTAGAGCCCACCCCAAGGATGAAAGGAAACCAGGGAGTATTGTCATCTCTTCTTGCCACGATACGCCCCCTCGCCTATTTACTGGCTCCTTTGTGCTAAATACAGCGGAAACTATTCTCTGTGGCTGGGTTTTGCCCGGATAGATGTCCAAAATAAAAAAATTAAAAATTTTTAGACCGTGATTTTTTTAGTTTTGTCGTCTAATTTTGGCAGGAGGGATAAAAGCTGGGGGAGGGCAAGAGGCACAATGTGTTGACATTTACTCTCTTCGCCGTTATAATAGTTTTAATTTTTAGGTAAAAGCATAGTAACTACTCAGGTTGCCAGGTTCACGGTTCACGGTTGGTTGCCTTATCTTCATACCGATTTATGTTCATCGTTTTCTAACCTTAAATCGTGAACTCCGGAACTTTGAACCTGAGTAGTTGCAAAGCATAACTTAACGAGTCTGTTTTGAGGACTTATTAAAGGATATTTATGAAGAGGACTTATCAGCCATCCAACCGGCGTCGAAAACGCCGCCATGGTTTCTTAGGCAGGATGAAGACCAGGGCGGGGCAGAAGATTCTCAGCCGTCGGCGTAGGAAAGGGCGAAAGAGGTTATCTGTCTGATTGCCGAACGAAGTGAGGCATATTTTGAAAAAGGAGGAGCGACTGCGGAGAAAAGTCGATTTTCAGAGGGTTTACTCCCAGGGAAAATGCTTTCAGGGGAATAGCCTCCGCTTTTATGTTCTCAAGCGCTCTCCCGGCTCTCTTTTTAAAGAAAGGGCTGGAGCTGCTCGGGGGCAGACAGATGACCGGGATAACAGCAATAGAATTGGCTTTGTCGTCGGCAAGAAGGTGGATAAGAGAGCGGTAACGAGGAATCGAGTGAGACGAATTTTGAGGGAGGCTTACCGGCTGAATAAGGGCAAATTGAAAGAGGGAAGAGACTTAGCGTTGGTAGCCAGGAAGGGGGCGGGCGAACTAAGTTTCCGGGAAGGGCAAGAAGCCCTTCTTCAGCTGTTCAAAAAAGCCGGATTAATAAAGGTGTAAATACTCTAGTCAAACACCGTATCGTTATAGGTGTAGTGGCCGAGCTTGCTCGGCATTAAAGGCAAAACAAGCTTTGCCACTACAAATAATGGCGTAGTTCACTGAATACTTACCTAAAGGTTAAATGAAGCTATAACTTAGCGGGTGTTGGGACAGCTAAGTTATCTGGCTGGATTTGAGCGAACATGAGCAAAATAGCTATATTCCTGATCGTCTTTTATCAGAGATGCCTTTCCCCTCTCAAGCCGCCGACCTGCCGTTTCTATCCCTCCTGTTCGGATTATGCTCGCCAGGCTATTTGCCGGAAAGGCTTAAAAAGAGGAGGTTGGCAGGCAGTCAAGAGGTTCCTGCGCTGCCATCCCCTGCATCCGGGCGGTTATGACCCGGTGAAATAATAAAGAAATTAAACCATAGAGACACAAAGACGCGGAGGGACACAGAGAAGAAATACTTAAAAAACCTTATAACCACAGATTACACAGATTACCACAAGATTGAATTTTAAGAATTAAAAAAGATTAAATCTTAATTCTTATCTGTGTAAATCTGGTGAAATCTTGTGGTTTATATTTTATCCTCAAGGTTCTCCTCTGTGAGCTCTGTGGCTCTTAAGCCTCTGTGGTTACGAAGTTTTTTTGAGGTTTAAGTTGAGCAGTATAAGATAAAGTTGGAGAAAAATCTTATGGAAAAGAGATTCTTTATATTCCTTATCTTGACTATGTTGGTCCTCTTCTTGTACCAGAGGCTATTTGTTCCCCCGCCCCCCCGGCCGCCGGAGGAGCAGATAGAACCACCGCCAGCCGCCTGGGAGAGGTGGGAACCGGAAGTGAGGGATATAAAGCCTGTTCCCCCGGAGATAATTACGGTCGAGCCGGAGGAAAGAGTAGAGGCCAGGGATATTGTGGTGGAGACCGATTTGTATCGGCTGGTTCTCTCTACCCGCGGGGCCAGAATCAGGAGTTTCCAGTTAAGGGAACATGAAGAAGTAGAAAGGAAGAGAGAGGTTTGGGAAAGAGAGCTGGGGCGGATAGAGACGGACTTAGAAAGGGAGAGGCAGGCTGGAGCCAAAGCGAGGTTAACCCGGGAGAGGGACCGACTAAAGTATTTGCTGGAAAGGGAGTTTCTGCCTGACGAAGAGCGGGAATTGGTGCCCCTGGAATTAGTGCCCTTTTGCAGGGACTATCCCCTGACTATTTATTTCCCGGCTATAGATGAGGAGGGGGAATTAAACTTTACCCTTTTTGAGCCCAGCCGGGAAAGCTTGAAATTAGGCGAGGGTCGGGAATCAGGAGCCATAGCTTTCCGTTATGTTACCGCGGAGGGGGTAGAAATAGAGAGAAGATTTCATTTCTCTCGGGGTTCCTACCTCATTGGCCTGGAAATCAACATTCGTAATAATTCCCCCCGGGAAATAAGAGAGGATGACTTTTTAATCACCTATGGGCCGGGGATAGGATTGATTAAGGATGCACCCCCTCAGAGGGGTGGACAGACCCCTCATTTCGCCTCCTGGGTAAGGGGTAGATTGCAAAGAGATAGAGCCGGGAGAGAGGTGGGAGAGGGATTCTTCAGGCCGGCAACGATGAGATGGGGAACACCCCTTTTCCATCCCGGCCCACTGGGGTGGGTAGCTCTGCGTAGCCACTACTTTACCGTGGCCCTCATTCCTGAGGGAGAAGTGGCCGGGGCCAAGCTTTTGGAAAAAGAGGATGGAAGACGCTGGGTATCTCTTAAGATGCCCCTTTTCTCCCTTTCCCCCGGCGGGGAGACTCGCAAAAGACTTTCCTTTTACCTGGGACCACAGGATAAGGAGGAACTTCGGGAGAGCGGTGCAAATCTGACGGCGATTATTGATTTTGGTTTCTGGGCCCCGATAGCCAGGGTCATTCACTTGCTCCTGACCATGTTTTATAGGTGGTTTGGTAATTATGGATTAAGCATAATACTGCTGTCTTTAACGATTAAATTAGTTCTCTTCCCTTTTACCCATAAGAGTTTTGAGGCTATGAAGAGTATGCAAGAGGATATGAAGGCTCTCCAACCGGAGACAGAGGCTCTCAAGAAGAAATATAAGAATAACCCCCAAAAGCTGCAGAAAGCCACTATGGAATTATATAAAAAACGGGGAGTTAACCCCTTAAGCAGCTGCAAGGGGGGTTGTCTGCCTATGCTTTTCCAGATGCCCATATTTTTTGCCCTCTTTGCTGTCCTCAATAGCGCCATTGAGTTAAGGGGAGCCCCTTTCTTTGCCTGGATAGACGACCTTGCCGCCCCTGACCCTTACAGGGTCCTTCCCATTCTCATGGGAGTGACCATGTATTTTCAGCAGAAGGTGACCGGTATGGGAGGAGCCGGCGGTGCCCAGCCGGAGCAAGCTAAGATGATGGGCATTATGATGCCTATAATACTCACCTTTGTCTTTTTCGGCCTCCCCTCGGGGGTAGTTCTCTACTGGCTCTGCTTCAATGTCTTTACCAGCCTTCAGCAATTGCTGGTAAAGAAGAAACGAGGGGTAGAAGGCAATGCCCTGGCTGGCACCCACTGATGAAAACCACTAATTAACACGAATGAACACCAAAACATTAAAGTGTAAGCAAGGGAGATAAGGAGATAATGGAGATGTGGGGATAGATAATTGAGTTAAAGAATAATATCTCCTTATCACCGTCATCTCCCTATCCCCTTTTCTTACCCATTTCCATTCGTGGGGGCAAGGCTTTCTTGTTGGTTTAATAAAATGACCTCTTTCCAGGATGATACTATTGTGGCTATCTCCACTCCTTTAGGTGAGGGAGGTATCGGTATCGTCCGCCTCAGCGGGCCGGATTCTTTGGCCATTGCCGATAGTATCTTTCGGGGCAAGGACGACGGCTACAAGCCTTCCCGGATGCCTACCCATACTCTTCACTACGGATACATCATGGCGCAGGAAACCCCCCTGGATGAGGTTCTCCTCACCGTTATGCGGGCTCCGCGCACCTATACCCGGGAGGATATAGTAGAGATCAACTGCCACGGGGGGATAGTCCCCCTGAGAAAAGTCCTGGAATTAACTCTTAAGGAGGGGGCTCGCTTAGCGGAGCCGGGAGAATTTACCCGGAGAGCTTTCCTGAAGGGAAGGATCGATTTAGCCCAGGCGGAGGCGGTGGCGGAGACGATTAGGGCCCGGACCGATTTAAGTCTTCAAGTGGCCATATCCCAGTTAAGGGGTCATTTATCCCTAAAAGTGGAGCATATGAAAACAAGTTTAGTAAAATTAATAGCCAAAGTGGAGGTTGTTATAGATTTTCCCGAAGAGGAGGTGGGGGTTCCCCAGGAAGAAGAGATCAAGAAAGGAGTGGAAAGATTAAAGGGGGAGTTGGAGGAATTGTTGGCCTCGGCTGATAGTGGAAAAGTGCTCCGGGAGGGGCTGAGGACGGTTATTGGGGGAAGACCTAATGTGGGGAAATCCACCCTCTGGAATGCCCTCCTGGGAGAGGAGCGGGCTATTGTCACTTCCCTTCCCGGGACCACCCGGGATACCCTGGAGGAGACGGTGGATATCCAGGGAATCTCTCTCCGATTGGTGGATACGGCCGGGATCAGGAGAACCCGGGGAAGGATAGAAAGAGAAAGTGTGATGAGGGGTCGCCGCTCCCTAAAAGAGGCCGACCTAACCCTTATTGTCCTGGATGGGTCGGAACCCTTAACCGGAGACGATAAAGACATTATGAAGGAGTTAAAGGAAAAGGTAACCGTCATCGTCATTAATAAAATAGACCGGGGTCAGAGAATAAAACTTGAGGAAGTGAAGAGGGCCTGGCCTAACAAAAAGATAGTGAGGATTTCTGCTCTCCAGGGGAGGGGACTGCCGGAGCTAAAGAAGGCCCTGGTCGATATTTTCTGGCGCGGAGAAGTCCCTTCCCCGGAAACGCTCCTGGTAACTAAAGCCCGGCACAAAGAAGCCTTGTCAAGAGCAAAAGAAGGGCTGGAGGAAGTCCTCACCGGCCTTGAGCGTCAGCTCTCTCCTGAGTTTATCGCTAGCGGTCTGCGCCTGGCCCTGAAGAGCCTGGGAGAGATTGGGGGAGAGACAGCCACCGAGGAGATTCTCGATCACATCTTCTCCCAGTTTTGTATTGGGAAGTGAGGGGATGATGAAAAAACTATTTTGCCTCCTGGGGCTAGCGGTAGTTATGGCAGCTTCCGGTTTCTTATCCTGGGCATCGGATAGAGGAGAGCCTCTGTTTACCCTGGTCCAGCTTACTGATATTCACTATACCGTTACTCCGCCTGAAACCAGCCCTTTATCCTGGAAACATCATCTCCGCATATTTGGCTATAGACTCCACCGGCTAAATCTGGCCCAGGTTTCCCCGATACTCCGGAATACCCTGGCCTACATCAATGAAAAGATCAAGCCCGACCTGGTAGTAGTAACCGGGGATATGGTGAACAGGGTTGATGACAAAGAAAGTATGAAGCAGGTAAAAAAATGGCTGGATACGCTGGATGTCCCTTACCATCCCCTCATGGGGGATCGTGAGCTTACCGGTGGCCCGGATAAAGGAAAGAACTATAGAGAGGTATTCGGAGAAATCAATTATGCGTTTGATTACAAGGGATGGCAGATTATTATGTTAGGCGTCCATCCTGATGATGAGGCCCTGGCCTGGCTAAGGAGTACTCTGAAGGAGAATGCCGATAAACCTGCTATCCTTTGTATCCATCAGATGCTGATCGCTTCCCCGCTGATGAAGTGGTTAGCCAGACGTTTTCATCATGGCGTAGAGCTTATTTCGCCTCGGGCAGATGAGATTATAGATATTATCAATAATTACGGCCGGGTGAAGGCAGTCCTCTCGGGACATTCTCATACTAATTATCAGGTGCGAAGAGATGGTATCCTCTATATATCTACAGCCAGCTTGACCAATATACCTTATCAGTTCCGGGTGATCAGGGTTTATAAGGACAGGATATCTACTTTTGTGACCACCGCTCACCCTTTAAAGAAGAGGTAGGCTATGCATTGTCTTGCGGCTGGGGTTTATTCCCGGCCTACCAAAGAAGAGCTCAGGATTTTTTTGAAAGAGCTGGATTTGGTAGTGGTAGATTTAGATGAATGCATTTCTCCCAGAATAACTAAAGTAGCTATGTATAAAAATATTTGTCTGTTCTTAGCAGGCAGTGGGCAATTAAAAGATTGGGTATTGCTGGGGCGGCTTCTTGGGAGAGCAGTGATGATGGTCTTGATGAGATGGACTCAGAGATTAGGCTTGGGGATAACTAATCGGCAGCTTATGTCCTGCTTCGTTAAGGCCATAAGATTTGCCCCGACTTCTTATTGGCAAAAAGCGGTAGAATCAATACCCGGCAAGTCTTATGCGGGGGCAAGGCAAACCCTGGAGGCTTTATCTAAAAAGGCGAGGGTAGGGATAATCAGTCAGGGATTAGATATAGTGTTAAACGAATATGCCAGACAATTTAGCAGCCAGGGGAAAAGGGTTATAGATTTCTGGGAGGGGAATACTCTTTCAGGCTTGATTAACGATCGGGATGTCTCCGGGGCCGGCAAAGATTTTATCCTCAACAGCTATGATAAAGAAGCTCCCACCCGGAAAAGAATAGCCCAATTTAAGGCTAAAAAGATAATAGTTATAGGCCATAATGGCGACGATCTAGCGATGATTAAGGTAGTTAGGGAACACCAAGGAATAGTGGTAGGATTCAACCCGACAAAAGAAATAAGAAAGCTATGCGATCTAGTCGTTATCGGAAAAAACTGGCTGGGGTTAAAGCAAGTCATCCAGGAACTTATGGAAGCGGCCGAATGTTTGCTCTCCCATAAACATGCTTTTGTAACCACGAAGCTCACGAAGGACACGAAGTCTTTTTAAAAATTTGCAACCGTTCACGGGGTGGCGCGTCAACAGGCATCTCCCCCTTTCGTAAAGGGGGATTGAGGGGGATTTGAAATAACTATCGTGACCCGGGGTGTCCGGAAATCCCCCCCTAACCCCCCTGTAAAAAAAGGGGGGGACACATGAAGGCCGTGAACGGTTACAAAATTTATTTATTCCTCTTCGTGAGCTTCGCGTTCTTCGTGGTTTCAACCTTTTTATTTTGGCTCTTATAAGTTTCCAGCCAGGCATAACACTTACTGAATATTTGGCGCTGTTACCTGGATAGAGGCCTTATGGACAATGAGCTAAGGAATCTGCTCCGGGAGGGAGCGGCTGAGGTAGGCGCCCCTTTAGAGGAGGGGCAGGTGGAAAAGCTTCTCCTCCACCTGGAAATGATCCGGGAAGGGAATAAGAAAATTAATCTTACCTCCACCAGTAACTGTCGCCAGCTCCTGCTCAAGCACTTCCTTGATTCCCTGACTTGTATCCCCCTTCTGCCCGCCCGTCCTCAGATGCGCCTTATTGATGTAGGAACCGGGGCCGGTTTTCCGGGAGTGGTCCTCAAAATATATCAGCCGGATATAGAGTTAGCTCTCCTGGATTCGTCCCGGAAGAGATGTGCTTTTCTTAACCACCTGCTCAAGAAGTTAGGGCTTAACAAAACCAGGGTGCTAAGTGGAAGGGCCGAAGACTATGGAAGGGAGCCCGAGCATCGAGAAAGTTATCATGTGGCTGTCTCCCGGGCCGTAGCTCATCTAAGGGTCTTGCTCGAATACAACCTGCCCTTTTTAAGGGTAGGGGGACTCTTTATCTGTCAGAAAGGCCCCAAGGGAGAAGATGAGATAAGAGAGGCCGGGGAAGCGATGAGGATCCTGGGAGGCAAGATTTCCGGGACAATGACCGTAACCCTCCCCGAAGTCAAGGAAAAACGGCTCCTCATTTCTATTATCAAAAGCAGGCTTACTCCTATTAAGTATCCCCGGCGACCCGGTAAACCCAAGAAAAGCCCTTTGTGAAAAGGTAAGAAAACTTCACAACTACAGAGGACACAGAGCCATACATAAAACTTTTTCTTTTTTGGACGCAGATTTTCGCAAGATTAACACAGATAATAATTATTTTAATCCTTATAAATCGGGGGAGAAATTGGGGGGACACCATACTTAATTATTGAAAAGAAGTAACTAATCTGCTATATTAGACACATGCTTAATTAGGCCGCAGGCGGCCTAATTGAACCAACTGAGGTAAGAGAATGAATTCAGATACGGTTCTTTATTTGAGTAGGGAGGATGTCAAAGCCGTGGGTTTGTCTATGGTTGAAATCATTGATGCATTGGACAGCATGTTTAAAGAAAAAGGGGAAGGCCGAGTTGAGATGCCGCCCAAGCCTGGAATTCATCCACGTAAGGATGCGTTCATCCACGCAATGCCTGCATACATACCAGGTCTTCAATCAGCGGGGATGAAATGGGTTTCCGGTTATCCCGACAACCAGAAGAAGAAGCTTCCTTACATAAGCGGACTGCTTATCCTGAACGATCCTGAAACGGGTTTTCCCATCGCCATAATGGATGCAACCTGGATCACAGCACAACGAACGGGAGCTGCAGCTGCAGCTGCAGCAAAGTATCTGGCTCGCAAAGACAGTTCGAGTTTAGGTATCCTGGCCTGCGGCGTTCAGGGAAGAAGCAATCTTGAAGCACTTTCATGCGTATTCGGAATTGAGAAGGTGAAGGTATTCGATATTTACCCGGAAGTGGCTAAGAAATTCGCCAGCGAAATGATAGGGGTTGTACAGGTAGAGATAGAAATCGTAAGCGATCCTAAGGATGCCGTTGTCGGTTTGGACATTGTGGTTACAAGCGGCCCGGTACTAAAAAACCCGGATCCCGTGATTGAAGCCGGCTGGCTGGCTGAAGGCTCCTTTGCCAGTCCCGTGGATTTTGATTCCTATTGGAAGGGAGATGCTCTCAGGCAGGCAGATAAGCTGGCAACCGACGATCTCGGCCAGATGAGATATTATCGCGAGGTCGGCTATTTCAAAGATACACCGCAGCCTTATGCCGACCTGGGAGAGATTGCTGTAGGCAAGAAACAGGGGAGGGAGAATGCCAGCGAACGTACAATCTGTATCAATCTCGGTCTTGCCCTGGACGACATGGCAACAGCCATACTGATTTACAAGAAAGCCGGAGAAAAGGAGATTGGGACTCAACTTCCTTTGTGAACTTCCAAGCGTAGCGAGGTATATCTTGACTTGATTACCCAGGTTACTTCAAAAGAAAATCTGTGTAATCGGGTTTTTGGAATCTGTGTAATCAGCCGAATGAAGCGAGGCATATCTTGACCCGTCAGGAGGGAAAAGAGGCCGAATTCTATTGGCCCCTTGAGGATAAAGTAGTCAAGTGTTATCTCTGTGCCCACCGCTGCCGTATCGGGTCGGGCAAAAGGGGCATCTGCGGAGTGAGAGAGAATAGGGAGGGGATTCTTTATACTCTGGTATATGGAAAAGCTATCTCCAGCCACCTTGATCCCATAGAGAAAAAACCTCTTTTTCATTTTCTTCCCGGCACGCTTAGCTATTCTCTGGCCACCGTTGGTTGTAATTTCCGCTGCCACTTTTGCCAGAATTGGGAAATCTCCCAGGCCGGAGAGATAGCCGAGGATACTATTCCCGGAGTCGTTCTTTCTCCGGAAACCATAGTCAGGGAGGCCCTCTCCTCTAAGTGCCGGAGTATCTCTTATACCTATACCGAGCCTACTATCTTCTTTGAATACGCCTACGATACGGCTAAGCTGGCTCGGGAAGAAGGATTGAAGAACATATTTGTTACCAATGGCTACCAGACGCCGGAGACGGTAAATAAGATGAGAGGAGTAATAGATGCCGCCAATGTGGACCTAAAATCCTTCTCGGAAGAGTTCTATAGTAAGCTCTGCCAGGCTCACCTGAAGCCGGTGCTGGAGACTATTAAAAACATGTATGAGGCGGGAATAAGGCTGGAAGTTACCACCCTCCTCGTACCCGGTGAGAATGATTCCCCGGAGGAATTGAGAAAGATTGCCGATTTTTTGGCCGGGGTCTCTGTAGATATTCCCTGGCACCTGTCCCGGTTCTATCCCCATTATCAAATGCCCGGGATCCCGCCCACATCTGCGGAGACCATTTACCGGGCTATAGAAATAGGAAAGAGGGCCGGACTGCGCTATCTTTACGTCGGCAACCTGCCGGGAAATAATTACGAAAATTCTTTCTGTCATAACTGTAAAGAAATTGTCGTAGCCCGGGTAAGATACAGGGTGGGAAAGATTAACCTCCTGGGGAAAAAATGCGCTCATTGTGGCGAGGAGCTACCTTTTTATATGAGTTAACAGGACGCAGATTTTCGCAAGATTAACACAGATAATAATTATTTATTTTTTAGAAGGAGCTGGTCATTGGTAAGCCTGGGAAGCTCTTGACAAGATGAATGCTGATAATGTTAAAAACAAAAAACATAACCACGGAAGCACGGAAGTTGAGAAACACGGAAAAATGCCTTTAGAATTAAAAAAACTTATCCATTAATCTTTATTTCATACTTCCGTCCTTCCGTGCTTCAGTGGTAATCTTTAAGCCCTTTAAAATTAATAAGTAATCTTAGCGTTCTTGGTGTCTTTGTGGTAATAGCCTTGAATAGTTACAATTAGGATAAGCCGGCATAAAGGAAAAGAGATGTCTAAATTCTATATTACTACGGCTATAGATTATCCTTCCGGGAAACCTCACCTGGGACATGCTTATGAGAAAATTTGTGCCGATGTCATGGCCCGCTGGCATCGTCTGAGGGGGGATGAGGTCTTTTTCCTCACCGGCACTGATGAACACGGGCAGAAGAT
>CAZUTJ010000013.1:0-11176 GCA_964622875.1 uncultured bacterium | reverse complement strand
AGGAACGCGCCCGTATTAGGGCGGAGCGCGAGAGGGCCCGAGAAGAGGCTGCCCGCGAGAGAGCAGAAGAGGAAGCCCGGAGGAGAAAAGAAAGGGAGGAGAGGAATAGATAGAAATAACGATAAATGAGAGAACCCTATAACCACAGATTACACAGATTGCCACAAGATTAGAATTTAAAGTTGAAAGAAAAAATTAGACAATTCTTTTTCTGTGTAAATCTTGTGAAATCTTGTGGTTTATACTTAGTTATATTTTAGAACAGGTAAGTCTTCGGGACGGGGTGAAATTCCCCACCGGCGGTAATAGCCCGCGAGTCCGCTCTCTTTAAGCGGATGGATCTGGTAATCTACAATAGGCATTAGCGGAAAATCCAGAGCCGATAGTGAAAGGCTAGAGGGGAGAAGGCGAAGAAGAATAAGAATAGATAATCCCGAAGGTAATCCTTCGGGATTTTTTTAATTTAAGTAACTACTATTGCCACAAAGACACGAAGACACTAATAAGACTATAGAATGCACCTTTTTGTAACTACTCAGGTGGATAGGCTGAGGGCTGTTAGTCTATTTTAGCCCTTTACCTTCAGCCCAAGTAGTTACTAAATTTCATTGCTTACCTTTGCGTCTTTGTGCCTTAGTGGCTAAATAGTTGCATTTAATTTATGAATATTGATGAGAGATATATGTCCCGGGCTTTAAAAATGGCCGCGCGGGGAAAAGGTCGGGTGAGTCCTAATCCTCTGGTAGGAGCAGTAATCGTCAAGAGGGGAAAGATTATTGGTCAGGGATACCATGCTCGGGCCGGTCTTTCCCATGCTGAGATTGTAGCTCTAAAGGGAGCGGGGAGGGGGGGCAAAGGTTCTACCCTCTATGTCAATTTAGAACCCTGTAGCCATTTTGGGAGGACACCTCCCTGCACCAATGAGATAATAGGGTCCGGTATCGGAAGAGTAGTAATAGCTATGAAGGACCCCAATCCCCTGAATTCCGGCCGGGGTATCTCCCGGTTAAAAGCGGCGGGAATAGAGATAACGACCGGTGTCTTAGAAGATAAGGCTAAAAGGCTTAACGAAGCCTTCAGTAAATTTATCACTAAGAGAGAGCCATTTGTAGTGATGAAGATAGCTGCTAGTCTGGATGGAAAGATTGCCACCAGCACCGGGGAATCGAAGTGGATAACCGGGGAAAAAGCCCGGCAATATGTCCAGAAACTCCGCCGGGAGGCAGATGCTATTCTTGTAGGCATAAACACGGTAATTAAGGACGATCCCCGGCTAACGATCAGGAGCGATAGACGAGGAGAGAAATCTCAGGAGCAACCCTTCAGGGTAGTTGTGGATAGTCAGGCCCGAATTCCCCTCCGGGCAAAAGTCCTTCAAGGTTCAACCAAGACAATAGTGGCTACCACCCGGTATGCTCATAAACCCAGGATAAAAGCCCTGGAGAGTAGAGGAGCAAAAGTCTTAATCGTGGGGAGTAAAAAAGGGAAGGTTGACCTGATTAAACTGATGAAGGAATTGGGAAAATTAGACATCGTTAATCTCCTCATAGAAGGGGGAGGAGAGATAAGCGCCTCTGCTTTTGCTTCCGGTCTTGTGGACAAGGCTATATTTTTCCTCGCTCCCCGCATAATAGGAGGGAAGGCAGCTCCCACTGCAGTAGAGGGAAAAGGAATCAAGAAGATGAGCCAGGCCATCCCCCTGCATAATCTGACCATGAGAAAAGTCGGTGAGGACCTGATGGTGGAAGGATACCCCAGTTATTAAATGACAAATGACAAATCACAAATAAAAAATCTTATAACCACAGATTACACAGATTATCACCAGATTGGATTTTAAGAATTTAAAAAATTCATTTGATATTTGAATTTGGATTATTATTTGAATTTGGATTATTATTTGGATTTTGACATTTGACATTTGGATTTACCGGATTTATCCGGTATTTGGATTTAAGCTGAGGTTGCTATGTTTACCGGATTAATTGAAGAATTAGGAACAGTAGAGAAGGTAAGGCGGAGAGGGGAATCTCTCTACCTGACCGTCCGCGCTTCCACGGTGTTAGAAGATATAAATATTGGCGCCAGCATTGCCGTTAACGGTGTGTGCCTCACCATTAATGATTTTAGTGCGGAATCTTTTTCGGTAGATGTGATGTCGGAAACGCTGAAAAGAACTACCCTCTCCCGACTGCGGGTAGGTGAGAAGGTTAATTTAGAGAGAGCGGTCAAGGCCGGCGACCGTTTGGGAGGTCATCTAGTTAGTGGACATATTGATGGCCTGGGGGAGATAAAAGAAAAGAGAGGGCAGGGAGATAGCTTTACCTTAAAGATCGGCATTCTTGAAGAAATAGCCAAATACCTGATTCCCCAGGGTTCCATTGCCGTTGATGGGATAAGTTTGACGGTTGTGGAAAGCAGTGAGGATAGTTTCACCGTGGCTATTATCCCTCAGACGGCCAGGGTAACCACCCTAAGACATAAATCCCCGGGTGGCTATGTCAACATAGAAGTAGATTCTCTAAGTAAATATGTAGAAAAGTTATTAATGAATCCTCGAGAGCTTAAGAAAAGTAAAATCACGGCCAATTTCTTGGCTGAGAAAGGATTTTAATAGATGAAGTTTGATGCTCTACCTAAGGTTATCAAAGATATTCGCCAGGGGCGGATGGTCATCGTTGTTGATGATGAGGGTCGGGAGAATGAAGGGGACCTGATGGTGGCCGCTGAGAAGGTTACCTCCCAGGCAATAAACTTTATGGCCAAACAGGGGCGAGGACTCATTTGCCTTCCTGTTATAGAGGAGAGATTAGATGAGTTAGAGCTTTATCCCATGGTCAACGATAATAGCGACCGTTTCGATACCGCCTTTACCGTCTCCATAGATGCCCGGAAAGGAGTAACCACCGGCATCTCAGCTCACGATAGAGCCGCTACCATAAAGGCGGCTTTAAACCCGAAGACGAAAGCTTCAGACTTAGCTCGCCCCGGGCATATCTTTCCCCTGCGCGCTCAGAAAGGAGGAGTTTTAGCCCGAGCCGGGCATACCGAAGCGGCGGTTGACTTAGCTAAGCTGGCCGGTCTTTATCCGGCCGGAGTTATCTGCGAAATTATGAATGATGATGGAACTATGGCCCGAACACCCCAGCTCATCAAATTTGCCCGGGAGCATAAGCTTTGCATCTGCACTATTGCTGACCTTATTCAATACCGCCGTCGGACGGAGAAGCTGATTAAAAAGACGCTAACCATCTGCCTGCCCACGGAATTTGGCGATTTTCAATTGGTTGTCTATGAGACCACGATAGATGAGGGACATCACTTAGCTTTAGTCAGAGGAGAGGTCGGGGGGAAGAAAAATGTTCTTGTCCGGGTCCATTCCGAATGTCTTACCGGCGATGTCTTCCGTTCTCGCCGCTGCGACTGTGGGGAGCAATTGCATCAATCTTTGAGGCAGATCTCTAAGGAGGGTCGGGGGGTGCTTCTTTATATGCGCCAGGAGGGGCGAGGAATTGGTCTATTAAATAAACTGCGCGCTTATCTCCTCCAGGGCGAGGGCTTAGATACGGTAGAAGCCAACAAAAGGCTGGGATTTGAAGCCGACCTTCGGGACTATGGGATTGGAGCCCAGATTTTAGTAGATCTGGGACTATCTTCCATTCGGCTTCTTACCAACAACCCCAGAAAGATAGTCGGGCTGGAAGGGTACGGACTGGAGGTTAAAGAACGGGTTTCCCTGGAAATCCCTCCCCACGAGCTGAACCGGGATTACCTGAAAGCCAAGCGGGAGAAGCTGGGACATTTATTAACGGTCAAATGAAGACATGACTTGCTCATTCGCCTCAGGCAGATGATGTTACTCCTTTGCTTAGACAAGTGGAAATTCTCCTTGTCCTCGAAGAGGGTTCGATAATTTCCACTTAAGCTTCGGAGTTAATTCGCACTTATCACTTAGCTTCGCTAAGTGATGTGCTCATTAAGGAGGAAAAATATTATGATAAAGACGCTGGAGGGGCAGTTGATTGCCCGGGGAAAGAAGTTTGGATTGGTGGCCGGCCGGTTCAATGATTTCATTACCAGGAAGCTCCTGGAGGGGGCTATTGATACTCTCTCCCGGCATGGAGTGAAGGAAGAAGAGATGGAAGTGGCCTGGGTTCCCGGCTCTTTCGAGATTCCCTATGCGGCCAGTCGCATGGCCGGAAGCGGTAAATACCAGGCCGTCATTTGTCTGGGAGCTGTTATCCGGGGAGATACTCCTCACTTTGACTATATCGCCAGTGAAGTAGCCAAAGGGATTGCCCGGATTTCCTTAGACACCGGGGTGCCTACTATATTTGGAGTAATCACGGCTGATACTCTGGAGCAAGCCCTGGAAAGAGCGGGAACCAAGGCTGGCAACAAGGGAAGCGATGCCGCCCTGGCGGCTATTGAAATGGTTGATTTGTTTGATCAGTTGGGTAAATAATCACCACAGAGAGTTCAGAGAAAGAAAAAACAGGACGCAGATTTTCGCAGATAAATACAGATAATAATAATTATTTTTTTATTATTTTTTTAATCCTAAAAATCTGCGTTTATCTGCGTCCAAAAAGAAAAGTTTTTTGTATTTCTCTGTGTCCTCTGTGGTTAAGAAGTTTTTGTGGGGAGGATATGGGTAAGCGGAGGAAGGCGCGGGAGTTGGCTTTGCAGATTCTCTACGGGATGGAGATCAATAAAGGGGAGCGGTCTCAAATCTTCTCTGATTTCTGGGAAGAACATCCTTGCCCGGAGGAAGTGGGGGATTTTGCTACCGAGCTGGTGACCGGCACCTCTGAGAATTTATTTTCTATTGATAATTTGCTCAAGAAACATACCGCTAATTGGGACATTGGTCGCCTGGCCGCTGTGGATAGAAATATCCTTCGTCTGGCTACCTACGAGCTGCTTTTCCGGGATGACATTCCTCCCCGGGTTACTATAAATGAGGCCATTGAAATTGCCAAAAAGTACTCTACCGCCGATTCCGGCAAATTTGTCAATGGCATTCTCGATAGAATAAAGGATGAAAGTAATTATTCAGCCACTAAGGCACAAAGACACAAAGAAAAACAAAACAAAATGTAACCACGGAAGTTAGGAGACACGGAAAAAGAGGAGAAAACCCTAAATCCGAAACACGAAACTCTAAACAAACTCAAAACTCAAATGACCGAAATTCAAAATAAAACAAGTAAATTTATCCGCAGATTACGCAGATTTCACAGATTCCTAAAGCCCAATCAACATTTTAATTCTTTAATCTGCGTAATCTGCGGATCCATGTTTTTTCTTTTCATAATTTCAGAGTTTAGAATTTAGAGTTTAGAATTTGTTTAGGATTTAGGATTTAGAGCTTAGAGTTTAGAGTTTATTAAGGGTGGTTGTCAAAGGTTTCCGTGGTAATTTTTAAGCCTTTTAAAATTAACAAGTAATCTTCGCGTCTTGGTGTCTTTGTGGCAATAGTCTTAAATGGTTAAAGGTGGAGAATGCTAAACAAAAAGGAAGGGTATGTTGATTTACATCTTCATACCCACTTTTCCGATGGGAGCTTTTCTCCCGAGGAAGTAGTAGAATGTGCCGTTAAGAATAATCTCCTGGCTATTAGTATCACCGACCACGATAGCCTGGAGGGAATTGCTCCTGCCCTTAAGGCCTCCCGGGAATATTCATTGGAGGTAGTCCCGGGAGTGGAGCTTACCGCCGAGGCTGATAATAAGGAAATTCACATCTTAGGATATTATATTGACCGGCAGGATAAAGCCCTGGGGGATAAATTGAAAATGCTGCGCCGGGTGAGAGCGGAGCGGGCCGAGAAGATGGTAGGGAAGTTACGGGAGTTAGGAGTGGACATTTCCTTTTCAAAGGTGAAAGAGATGGCTCAAGGAGGGGCCCTGGGACGGCTTCATTTAGCCCGGGTTATTCTCCAGGCCGGGTATGTTAACTCGGTGGAAGAGGCCTTCAAAAAATATATTGGCGACGGAGGCCCCGCTTATGTTAAAAAATACCGGTTTACCCCGGAAGAGGCGATGAAATTAATCGTGGCCGGGAAGGGCATTCCGGTTTTGGCTCATCCTTCTCTTTTAGGAGATGATGAATTGATCCCCCGGTTAGTTAAGGATGGATTGCGGGGAATTGAGGTCTTTTGTACTAACCACCAGGTGGAGTCGTCTCTTCGCTATGAAGAGTTAGCTCGCCGGTATGATCTTATTCCTACCGGTGGTTCCGACTGTCATGGCCTGGCTAAGGGTAAAGTCTCTATGGGAAAAGCAAAGGTTCCTTACTCCTGTCTGGAGAGATTAAAGAAATGTCTTTAGAAAAAAAAGATTTGCTGAGTGTTATTCTCTCCAGTCTGGGGGAGGGAATGATAGTCACTGACAGGGAAGATAGGGTTACCCTTTTGAATAATCAGGCGGAGGAGATTTTCGGGATCAAGCGGAAAGAGAGCCTGGGAAAAAGGTTAGCAGAATCTCTGAGTGAGTTAGGGGTGATTAGCCTCTTCCGTCAGGTAAGAAACGAAGGGAAGGAGATTGCTAATCGGGAGATAGGCATTACCCACCCCCAGTCAAAGACTCTCAGTGCTACTATCACTCCTATTCGTAGTCAGGAAGGAAACATTGAGGGGATGGTGGCTTTATTTAAAGATATCAGCAGTACCCGGAGAATGGAAAAAGAGGTAGAAGAAGTAGCTCGCCTTACCACCCTGGGCAGCCTTTCCTCCTGGCTTGCCCACGAGATAAGAAACCCTTTAAATTCTATTACCATAAATTTGGAGTTGCTTAGAGAGGAAATCTTGAGGCTTATCCAGGAGGAAGCAAGGGAAGAGCCTCTGAGGTTAACAAGGGTTATCAGCGATGAGATAAGTCGCTTGAACGAGTCGGTGCACGATTTCCTGAGCTTCAACAAACTCCCCTCCCTGAATGTAGAGACTACGGATATCAACCAGATTTTAGATGGCACCCTGGCCCTTATTCAGCCGGAAGCGGTGAAGAGGGGAGTGAAGATTAGGAAAGGTTATCGTAAGAAGCTCTCTACTATCCAGGTGGATGCCAAGAAGATCCGCCAGGCGATACTCAACATAATCATCAACAGCATCCAGGCTATGCCCCGGGGAGGCGAACTTCACTTAATGACTCGCAGCCGGGGAAGCCGGGTGGAAATAGAGATAAGGGATAACGGTCTGGGGATTCCCGAGAATATTCAGGGGAAGATATTCGATTTTTTCTTCACCACGCGTGAAGAAGGAGCCGGGCTGGGACTCTCCATCGCCCGGAGGATTGTCAGCGAACATGGCGGCGATATCCAAATAGAGAGTAAGGAAAACTCGGGGACGAGCGTCATTCTGCGTCTTCCTTTGTATTTAGGGCATCACAAAAGCGCTGCCCTTGATTACGCCGATTAAACTATTCAGTTGCTAAGCACACCAAGCAAAGTGTACCCCTCAGGGCACAGGTAAGAAAAGGGGATAGGGAGATAGATAGTGATAGGGAGATATTATTTTAATTTTATTCTCTATTCCTCTCTTTTCTTTATCTCCACATCTTCACTATCTCCTTATCTCCTTTTGTTTACACTATTGCTTTACCCAGAGGATGAATGATGCTGGCTAACATATTGATTGTTGAAGATGATCAGAATACCCGGGAGGGACTTTCCCGGGTGTTGAGAAAGGAAGGCTATCAGGTAATCTTAAGCAGCGACGGTAACGAAGCCTTAAGGAAAGTGCGTCAGGAGAACCTGGATTTAATCCTTACCGATTTAAAACTGCCCGGAGCTGATGGCTTAAAAATTCTCAAAGAGGCAAAGAGACTCAGGCCGGAGGTAGCCGTCATTCTTATTACTGCCTATGGGACTATCGAATCAGCCGTGGAGGCTATGCGGGAGGGGGCCGAGGATTATCTTACCAAGCCTGTTAATGTCGGACATCTCAAACACCTTGTTCGCAAAGCTCTGGAGAGGCAGGTGCTCTTTCGGGAGAATATTTACCTGCGGCAGGAGTTGAAAAAAAGATATAAATTAGAGAATATTATTGGTCAGGCCCCGAAGATGCAATCTATATTCGAGACCATTATTCAGATAGCTCCGACAAAATCCACCGTTCTCCTGGAGGGAGAGAGCGGCACGGGAAAAGAACTTCTGGCTTCGGCTATTCATTATAATAGTCTCCGGGCCTCTAAGCCTTTCATTAAGGTTAGTTGTGCCTCTCTTTCCGAGGGGGTTCTGGAGAGCGAACTTTTTGGGCATGAGAAGGGAGCTTTCACCGGAGCTATTAGCCAGAGGAAAGGAAGATTTGAATTGGCTGATGGAGGCACTCTCTTCTTAGACGAAGTAAGTGAGATCCCTCGCTTCACTCAGCTTAAACTCCTGCGTGTTCTCCAGGAACGGGAATTCGAAAGAGTAGGGGGAAGCAAGACCATTAAACTCGATGTTCGCCTGATTGCCGCCACCAATGCCAATTTAAAAGAGGCCATTGAGGAAGGAAAATTTCGGGAGGATCTCTACTACCGCTTGAATGTGGTGGATATCGTTATTCCTCCTCTGCGTGAGAGGAAGGAAGATGTTCCTCTCCTGGTTGACTATTTTTTAGCCAAATATATCCAGGAGAATAATAAAGAAATTCAGGGTATTTCTCGCCCGGCTCTTCAGGCCCTGGGGGATTACCACTGGCCGGGTAATATCAGGGAGCTGGAAAATGCCATTGAGAGAGCAGTGGCTCTCTGTCAGGATAAAATCATCGACCTCAAAGACCTTCCCTCCTCAGTAGCGTCTATGTCACCAGTGGAAGTTACCTGTCGAGGTAATATCATAGACCCCGAAGATCTTCCCTCCAGCTTGAATTTAGAAGAGCCGCCTAAGCTTACTATTCCCATTAAGGTAGGGACGAGCCTGAAAGAGATGGAAAGAGAAGTGATTAGGCTAACTCTCTCTCAAGTGAGAGGAAAACGGGTACAGGCCGCTAAGGTCCTGGGGATCGGCATCAGCACTCTCTACCGCAAGATGAAAGAGCTGGGATTAGAATAACTAAATTGCCGGAATTTCTTTTTTTAACCACAAGATTACACCAGATTTACACAGACAAAATTCATCTAACTACTGAAGAAGAATTTTAAAATATTTAGTGTTTAAAGTAATTTTTGAATCTGGTGAAAATCTGTGAAATCTGTGGTTTCATAACTTATATCCGGGAGTTCTTAAGGGCACTGGTGAGTTAAAACAATGAAACCTTTAATGATCAGCGTTTCCGGAGTGAGAGGGATAGTGGGAGAATCCCTTACTCCCGAGGTCCTCTCTAAATTTGCGGCTGCCTATGGGACATTTGTTAAGGGTGGAAAGGTGGTAGTAGGTACTGATAGTCGTCTTTCCCGGGAGATGTGCAAGTATGCTGTTTTTTCCGGGTTGATTTCTGTCGGTTGCGAGGTTGTTGACCTGGGAATTGTGCCCACTCCTACGGTGCAGTTAATGGTAGAAAAATTAAAAGCGGCCGGAGGAATAGCCATCACCGCCAGCCATAATCCGGCGGAATGGAACGCCCTTAAATTTTTCTCCCGGGAAGGCATATTTCTTAATTCCCGTCAATTCCTCAGCCTGATGAGTATTTATGAGAAAGAGAAAATAAAGAGAGCTTCCTGGAAGAATCTCCTGGGTAAGGTGCAGGAAGATACCTCGGCCATTTCCACCCACATAGAAAAAATTTTAAATTATCTTGATGGGGATCTCATCAGAAGGAAAAAACTGCGGGTGGTTCTGGATGGTGTCAACGGGGCCGGTTCTATTATCACTCCTCTTTTCCTAAGAAAATTAGGTTGCCGGGTGGTGAAGATTAACTGTCAGGTTAACGAACCCTTCCCTCATCCTCCCGAGCCTCTTCCCGGGAATTTATCTGCCCTTATTTCCCTGGTGAAACAAAAAAAAGCTGATATTGGCTTTGCCCAGGATGCTGATGCTGATAGATTAGCTATTATTTCTGAGCAAGGTATTCCCTTAGGCGAAGAGTATTCGTTGGCTCTGGCAACGCAGTTCCTCCTTGAGAAAAAGAAGGGCACGGTAGTCATTAATCTTTCTACCAGCCGCATGATTGACGATATTGCCCGGAAGTTTAAGAGCCGGGTGATCAGAACCAAAGTAGGGGAGATCAATGTCGTTCAAGGGATGAAGAGACACCGGGCGATAATTGGAGGAGAGGGAAACGGAGGAGTTATTGATCCCCGGGCTCATTACGGTCGGGACAGCCTGGCAGGAATGGGTCTTATCCTCCAGTACTTAGCCGAATCCGGAAAGAGTGTTTCTTCCCTAACCGAATCTTTTCCCCGTTATTATCTGGTAAAAAGAAAGGTGGGTTTTCCGGCGGGTAAAAAGAAGGATGTTCTCTCAATGATAGAAAAGGAGTTTGCCGGGGAGAAGCTGGATCGGAGAGATGGGATTAAGGTAATCCGGGAAAGTTCCTGGGTGCATATCCGTTCCTCGGGAACAGAACCGGTAATCAGGGTATTGGCGGAAGCCAGGACGAAAAGGGAAGCTGAGGAAATGGCTGTTTCCATCTTGAAGAAGATAGAAGAGATGTGACTACTTAAGGTTTTTACTGTAAGCTCCCGAGCGTAGCGAGGCATATCTTGGTGCGAATGATCATGTTATGCCAGGTGTTGAGTGGGAGAGGCTAATATAGCCCGTCCCAAAAGCTTTGCAATGAATAAGAGATATAAGATAGTCTAAAAGTTCAGCTATGCCAAATACAGAAAGTATGTTGAAAAAGCCCAATAAATTGGGCAACTACAAAGCAAAAATCATTACTACAGAGGTCTGAGCAATCAATCACATTTTTTTCAAAAAATCCTCTATTTTTTGCGGGTGTTTCACGCTGTACTTCAGCGAGTCCAAATTTCTATCGTCGAGAGCTACGTCTCTTCGTACAAATCACAAATTAGAATTCGCAATAAACTTCTTGGAACAGGTCTCGTCGATAAAAAAATAGCGTGATTGATTGCTAGGACCTCTCTACTAAGAGAACGTCATTATCCGGCTTGACCGGATAATCCAGAGCCTGGATTATCCGATTGAATCGGGGAATGACAGAAAAAGGCGTTTATAGTTTCCTATGCGGCAAGAAAGCCTCATAAATGAGGCAACTACAAAGACGAACTGTAGTTGCTTGATTTATCAAGCT
>CAZUTJ010000012.1:0-11331 GCA_964622875.1 uncultured bacterium | reverse complement strand
TGATCTTATTTACCATTTTACCCCCCCCATTTTGTCAAGTATTTTTTTCATTTTTAATCTTCATTAAGTCAATAAATTCTCTAAAAAGGTACTTAGCATCATGCGGTCCGGGAGAGGACTCGGGATGATACTGAAGGGAAAATAGGGGATACCTTTTATGTCTTATTCCTTCCGAGGTGTGATCATTTAGATTTAGGTGAGTTACTTCTACCTCTTTATCTTTCAGAGACTTCAGATCCACGCAGAAACCATGGTTTTGAGAAGTAATACTTACCCGGCCGGTCAATAAATCCTTTACCGGCTGATTGCCTCCCCGATGGCCAAATTTGAGCTTGTAAGTTTTTCCGCCCAGGGCTAATCCTAATATCTGGTGTCCTAAGCAGATACCCATAATTGGTAATTGGTTAATTAATTTCCTAACCGTCTCTATTACATAGGGAACTCCGGCCGGATCGCCGGGCCCATTGGAAAGAAGTAATCCATCAGGCTGTATTTTTAATATCTCTTCAGCAGAGGTCTTCGCTGGCACAACGGTTACCTGACAATCCTGTCTCTCTAACATCCGTAATATATTAAATTTCACCCCGCAATCAATAACCACCACCTTAAACTGTTTCTCTGCTCTCTGCTCTTTGCCCTCTGCCTCCTTCCAAATATAAGCTTGGCCGCAAGTAACCTCCTTCACTAAATCCCGCCCCACTAAACCCGGGGAACTCCGAGCCTTTTCAATCAAGCTATTTTTATCCAGGTCTTCGGTAGAGATAATCCCTTTCATGGCGCCGGTAGATCTTATGTGTCTGGTTAATGCTCGAGTATCCACTCCCTCAATCCCGGGAATATTGTTTTCTTTCAAGAACTCGCCCAAACTTTTCTTCGCCCGCCAATTACTGAATGAAGGGCTGTATTCTCTCACGATAAAGCCTTCTACCCAGGGCTTAGCAGACTCAAAATCCTCTTCATTTACCCCATAATTTCCTATTAATGGATAAGTCATAGTAACTATCTGCCCACAGTAGGAAGGGTCGGTAAGTATTTCTTGATAACCCATCATGCTGGTATTAAAGACCACCTCTCCGGTTCTTTCGCCGGTAGCGCCAAAGGCCCGGCCTGCAAATATCCTTCCATCCTCTAAAGCAATTATGGCTTTCATTTACTGCTCTCCATTTCTAGAAGCATAGGAATTTCAATTCCTATGCTTGATTACACAGATTAACAGGCAGATTACACAGATTACTTCAAAAGAAAATCTGTGTAATCGGGCTTTTGGAATCTGTGTAATCAGATTGCCAAACGAAGTGAGGCATTTCTTAAAATCTTCAATATCTTGTATCTTAGCATTCCAGCCGGGATATTAATCTCCACGGTCTCGTTTTCTTTATGACCCAACAAGCCTTTCCCTACCGGAGAAGTGGTAGAAATCTTACCCTGGGAATAATCTGCTTCTACTTCGGAAACCAAGATATATTGAAGCTCTTCTTCTGAATCCAAATCTTTTAATTTAACCGTGGCGCCTATGCAAACTTCATCTTGAGGAATATTCTCATCATCAATAATCCGGGCCCGGCCAAGCTTATCCCCTAATGCAGCAATCCTTTTCTCATTGAAAGCCTGAGCCTCCTTAGCCGCATCATATTCAGCATTTTCGCTTATATCACCATGGGCTCTAGCTATGCCTATTTCCTTAGAAAGCTCTCTTCGGCGAACCGTCTTTAAGTGCCCCAACTCCTTTTTTAGCTTCTCGTAACCCTCCCTGGTTAAATAAATATCTCCTAGATGTCGCCTGGACATTCTTAATAATCTCCTCGTAACTACTCCGGTATAGCCACAAAAACGCCAAGACACTAAAATTGCAGAATGATTTCAAATACCCCGTCAGACCTCTGGTCTGCCACCCCTTTATTGAAGGGGAATGAAAATACAAACCCCAGGCCTGCCTGCCCCGTTAGCTAGTCAACACTTTCTGTCTTGACTCTGTCCGGTGCTCTGGCGCTCTAATATGCCTTTGTGCCTTTGTGTCTTAGTGGCCAAATAGTTACTATTTATATAGCTAGAGTTGGCCATAAGCCGGGTTCTGTATTTGATGACCATCTATCTGTCCGCTAGATTACTCTGACGGATCAAGCGGCCAACCCGGAGGTCAAGCGGGATGGGCCACCCCGCATTCCCCCTCTTGAGAGGGGAAACTTCCCTCCTATTTGGCCTTGCTCCAGGTGGGGTTTGCCCTGCCTCCCCTGTCACCAGAGGAGCGGTGAGCTCTTACCTCGCCTTTTCACCTTTACCCTTGACATCGAAGATGTCAAGGGCCGTGTATTTTCTGTGGCACTTTCCGTCGGGTCGCCCCGCGTCGCCGTTAGCGACCACCCGGCCCGATGGAGCCCGGACTTTCCTCCCGCCACTATAATTGGCAGGCGATCATCTGACCAACTCCAGCTCAATTTCACATCAGTTACAAATTCATATCATAACTACTCAGCCACCAAGACACAAAGGTAAACAAGATAAATTGATGGGACGCAGATTTTAGCAGATCAATAAGATAAGTTTACTTCCTACATTTAAAATCCTGATAATCTGCGTTCATCTGCGTCCAAAATCTGTAATCTTAGTGTCTTGGTGTCTTTGTGGCAATACCTAAGCAGTCATCTCATATCTATAGCCTGATTAGCTAACTTATCAGCTTCCCGATTTCTTTCTCTATTTATATGCTTTATTTTCACTTCCTCAAATCCTTGCCTCAGATGTTTGACCAGATTGAAGAGGGTCTTGAGCATCTCGTTTTTAACCCGATAGCTGCCCTCTATCTGCTTTACTACCAATTCGCTGTCCATATATACGGTGAGATATTTGGCCCGGCAAATAAGCCCTTCCTGAAGGCCGTAAATCAAAGCTAAATACTCCGCCACATTATTAGTCATCCTTCCCAGATACTGCCTTATTTTCTTCAGGGGCACATCTTTTCTATCAGCGTAAACGACGACCCCGGCTCCCGCTCTTCCCGGATTCCCTCGGGAGGCTCCGTCAACATAGATAGTCAACCTTTCCATTCGACTTCCTTAATTATTAATTATTAATTATTAATTATTTTAATCCGCGGCCTCTTCAGTATCAGGCAGATATAATATCCGGGAGCACCTCTCGCAGGTTATTATTCGACGAGCTTGCATAATCTCGTTGATCACCTGAGGAGGAAGCTTGGTAAAGCATCCCTGACAGGCCTCAGCCTGCACCGGAACCAGGGCCAATCCGCCCCTACCTTTCAGAACCTTCTCATAGCAGGAAAGAAGCTCGGCTTCTATCTTCTCAACCTGCCCCGCTCGCTCTCTCTGATTTTTCTCCAGTCCTTCCTTAAGGATAGATACCCTCTCCCGATTTTTCTTTTCCTCCTCCGCTAATGTTTCTCTTTCCTTTCTCAGCTCTTCTTTCTTCTTCTCTATTATCCCTCTCAGCTCATCGCCTCTCTCCATCAGGACTAATATCTCATTCTCTAATTCTGATTTCTCCTGGTTCGAGCTATCTATCTCCACCATAAGGGCGGAGTATTCCCGGTTAGTTTTCACCTCATATAATTGAGATTGATACTTGCTCAAAGATTCCTCCTTGGCGCTCAAATCTCTCTCCTTATGCCGACGCTCTTTCTCCAGATTTTCGATCTCCCCCCCCACCTCTTCCGAACTTTTCTCTCCCCGACCAATCATCCCCTTCAGGGTAGTAATCTCCTCGGGAACGGTAACTATATCTTTCTCTAACTCTTGAATCTTTCTATCCAACTCCTGCAGCTGAGCCAATAATCTTATCTGCTCACGCACTTTTACCCCTATCTCATATAGCCACAAAGGCACTAAGATTACAGAATAATTCTTTTTTTGTAACTACTTTAGGTAGATAGGCTAAAGGGCTGTTGGGTTATATTTTGCCTTCTGTTCTCTACCTTCGGTTTTTAGCTTGAGTAGTTATAAATTCCCTTGTTTGCTTTGTGCCTTTGTGTCTTGGTGGCTGATTTGTTTTTATGCTGAATTCTGACTCCTGACTTCTGGATACCTGAGTAGTTACAATAAATTTTTTTAACTCCTGCTTCAATTGAGAGATACTTAATTGTCCCGGCGCGGCGGAGCTATCCACATAACCGTAAGTCAGGCAGGAGCCGAAGAAAGGAGCTATGATACGAGAGATAGTCCCGACCCGGCCCAGGGAAATGGAGACCAACGGTTTGTAGGGACAACGATAGGTGAAAGTCATCAGGCGGGCTACCTCATCCCTATTCTTAGCCCGGGCAGCTATCTTCACAATATCGCCCCCTCTCTCCCTGGCCTGGCAAACGATATTCCCTAACTCCTCATCCGCCGGGGTTTTCACTAAATTGTGATAAGAGACCAGAACCTTCTTCCTTTTTAGCTTCGCCTCCCGAATTACCTCTCCAATGATTCGCTTTGACCTCAGCTCAATATCCAGGGCATCAATTAAAGGAGTCAAAAATTTCAGGAGGTGAAGACGTTCCCGTTCCGGGTAACTATGCCCTCCCCCTTCATCCTTACGTCTCACCGTGGCGATAATAGGCAACTTAACCTTCTGTCTGATAACTTTCAAATCCCTCTCCAGGCTATCCAGGTCAACCTTTTTAAAAAGGTCTATCCGGACCTCTAAAAGATCAGCCCCTTCTTCCCGGGCCCGGGCCGCCAACTCCACCAGCAGCGGTCCCCAAATTACCGCTACCATCCGAGGCCCTTGCGCTAGACTAACATCTCCAATAGAGATATGAGATAATCCTGGCTTCATCTTTCTCCTAGAGACTGTTTCTTTTTCCACAACCTTTAAAAAACTTTTTTAACCACAGATTACGCAGATTTTCACAGATTAAACCCTAAAGATGATAGGCTATTAGGCTGAAGACTGTCAGGTTCAAGATTCAGGAATCAAGAACCTCTCTATGCCCTTTGCTCTATGCTCTATGCCTTGCACTTTCAACTTATCCACCTCAAGTAGTTATTTCTGTGTTCATCCGTGTTCACCTGTGGTTTATATTTTTTTCTTTAAAAACACCTTTTCAAATCTTCTTTTACCCACCTGAATGAGATATTCTTTTCCTGCTTCCAACTCAACTTTTATGTCACTCTGGCGCTCTCCATTTACCCTAACGGCTCCTTGCTGGATTAACCTCCTGAACCCACTTTTGCTCTCCCCCATATCCAGACCCAGATCCAGCAAACCCACTAAAGATATTTTATCCTCCTCAACATAAAGCGTCTTTAATCTCAGGTTATCCGGAAGTCCCCTCTTCTGGAAGATATTTTCAAACTCTTCCTCTGCCTTCCGGGCCAATTCTGCGCTATGATAGAGAGTCGCTATCTCCCCGGCCAACTTTTTCTTAGCCTGGCGAGGGTGCATCTCTCTTATTTCAGGTAAAGGGAAATCTGTTAAAAGCTCATAATAACGAAGCATTAACTCATCGGAAATAGACATTATTTTCCCGAACATCTCCCGGGGCGATTCCTCCAGGCCAATATAATTATCGTAACTCTTGCTCATCTTGCGTCGGCCATCAGTTCCTTCCAGGATAGGCAAAGTAATGGCCACCTGAGGTTGCTGACCATAGCGTCTCTGGATAGTTCTCCCCATGAGAAGATTGAATTTCTGGTCGCTTCCTCCCACCTCCACATCAGCTTTTAAGACTACCGAGTCATAGGCCTGGAGAAGAGGATAGAAAAATTCCAGGATACTGATCTCATCTTCTTTCTCTAATCTCTCCTTAAACTCCGCCCGCTCTAACACCCTGGCTACTGTCTGCTTAGAAACCAACTCTACCAGCTCCCTCAGGTTCATCTTATCCAGCCATTCGCTGTTAAAGACCACCTTAGTCATCTTCCGGTCAAGAATCTTAAGAACCTGCTCTTCGTAGGTCCGGGCATTCTTCAAAACCTCTTCCCGGCTAAGAGCCTCCCGGGTCTCCGTCCTTCCGCTGGGGTCGCCAATGGTAGCGGTAAAGTCGCCAATCAAGAAGATAACTTCATGTCCCAGGTCCTGGAACTGTCTAAGTTTTCTCAGGGGAACGGTATGTCCCAAATGAAGGTCGGGCCGGGAGGGATCCGCTCCATACTTAATGCGCAACCTCCTTCCTTCACTTAATTTGGAAAGCAATTCCTCCCCGGAGATGATCTCTAGAGTTCCTCTCTCTATAATCTTTAATTGCTCTTCCGCCTTCATATCGCCTTTCTACCTTGCCGGGACAAATATAAACTACTGCTTTACAATGTTAGCTTTGTATCATTTTGTAGTGTAGCCCTTTATGGGCGTAGACGACGGGGACAGGCCCCTACACTACCTCAACTGCACCTGACAGAAATTTGTGTTACAAAGTACTATCTAAACCACAGAGAGCACAAAGAGCACAGAGGAAAAAACTACAGAGGACGCAGATTTAAGGGATTAAAAATTAAAAAAATTAAATGTTTTATTTTTGAATCTGTGGGTAATCTTGCGAAAATCTGCGTCCAAAAAAAGTTTTATGTATCTCTCTGTGTTCTCTGTGGTTAAAGCTTCTTTTCCACCTGAATAGGCTTTTTCACCTTACCGGAACGGATGCAAGCGGTACAGGCGCGAATCTTCTGAGGAACATTATCTACTACGGCCCTGACCCGCTGCAGATTAGGCAGCCACCTTCGCTTAGTCTTCCGATGGGAATGACTAACATTATGGCCGCTACCAGGCCCCTTACCGCAAATATCACAAACTTTAGACATTTACTTCCCTCCCAAGTTCTCTTATAAATATTCAGTGAATCGTACTGTTGTGTGTAGTGGCAAAGATTGCTTTGCCTTTAACGCTATTTGTAGTGGCAGAGTTCACTCTGCTTCTTATTCTGCCGAGCACCCTGACGGGCACAGGCAAGCTCGGCCACTATACCTATATCAAACATCCTAAGCTTTAGAGGATGTTTCTCTTTCCCGGAAGTGGACGGAGACTAGTTTGGATACTCCGGCCTCTTCCATAGTCACTCCATACATCACATCAGCCATAGCAATCGTTCTCTTATTGTGAGTAATGATAATGAATTGAGATTGAGAGGTAAATTCCTGAAGCAATCTGGTAAAGCGATTTATATTGGAATCATCCAGAGGGGCATCGATCTCATCAAGGAGACAGAAAGGACTGGGCTTCACCTTGAAGAGAGCGAAGAGAAGAGCCAGAGCCGTTAGCGCCCTCTCCCCTCCGGAGAAAAGAGATATACTCTGGAGCCTTTTCCCGGGCGGTTGGGCAACAATATCAATTCCCGATTCCAGGATATCTGTTTCATCCAGGAGAACGAGGTCAGCTCTCCCTCCCCCGAAGAGAGTGCAGAAGAGCCTGTTAAAATGCTCCCGGACCTGCTCGAAGGTCTCCATGAAAAGAGAGCGGGTGGTGCGATTAATCCTGGTGATTACCTTCTGCAAAGATTCCCGGGCCTGGATTAAATCTTCCTGCTGCTCAATGAGGAAGTTATATCTCTCCTCCCGCTCCTTGTTCTCCTCAATAGCGGTCAGGTTTACCGGACCTAAAGCCTCCAGCTTAACTCTAAGCAAAGCGATCTCCCGGGAGGCAGCCTCTTCATCAATCTCTTCTACCTCTCTCTCCTGGAAAAGTTTGTCCAGAGATACCTGATAGGCGGAGGAGAGTCTCTCCTTGGCGGCCTTCATCTTCATCTCCAATTGGGCCTTACCAAGGTCCAGGCTGTGAACCTCATTCTGTATCTCTTCCCACTGACCTCTTCTTTCTTTAAGCTCCTTTTCCATCTCCTTAACTGCGGGTAAGAGCTTCTGCCGCTCCTCTTCATCCTTTCTGAGTTCTCCTTCCCGGGTCTCCCTCTCTTCAAAGAGGCTTTTCAAGACTCTTTCCTTTTCCTCTTCTTCCTTATCTATCTCTACCCGCCGCCGGTCGGCCTCCTCTATTTCGGCCCGGCGCTCCCTTTGAGCCTGGGCGTATTCTTTAGAGGACTCCTTTAACCGGCCGAGGTTATTTCTTTCGCTCCTCTCCTTCTCCTCCCAGGAAGCCAACTCCACCTGCCAGCGGGTCAATTCCCGGGAAATCTTCTCTCGCTGACTTTTCCCTTCTTCTATTGATTGCTGGAGGAAGGCTATCCTCTCCTGAACCACCCCACTTCTTTCCCCCAACTCCCCCAACTCCCCCTTTAAACCCTCCCTCTCCTTCTCAGCCATCCCCCGGTCATCTTCCACTTCCCTCAGCTCGCTCTGAAACAGAGAGACTTCCTTTTCTCTTCTTATCCTCTCTTCCTCCACCGAAGAATAATCATTCTCCAGATTAGCCTTTTCCAATTCCTGCCGGCGCCGTTTTTCCTGGAGAAGGTCAAGCTGGTGGGAGAGATTGCCCCTTTCTTCTAACTTCAGCTTCTCTTCTGACTCCCTTGCGGATATGGCTTCTTTCAAACCTTTTACCTTCTCTTTAAGTTCCTTTATTTCCTTATCCCTCCGCAGCAATCCTCCCCCCTTCACCTTGCTCCCCCCGCTGACCGCCCCTCCTCCCCGGATAAGCTCCCCTTTTAAAGTAACTAAGTCTAAAGAAGAATCCCCTAATAGCCCTGAGGGCTCTTCTCTGAGAGAGCAAACCATCTCCCGGGCCTTCCCTAAATCCTCAACGACAACCGTCCTCCCCAGGAGATAAAAAAATACCTCCCGATAAAGGGAGTCAAATTTCACTAAATTAAAGGCTAATCCCCTTACCCCTTCCTGGGACAGGGCTTTCTCTAAAGGTAAATTCTTTGGCCCTTTCAGGGAGTCTAAAGGGAGGAAGGTAGCCCTCCCCTTCCTTTCCTCCCGGAGGTAAACTATAGACTCCTCGGCTATCTCGGCCGTCTTAATGACGATACTTTGGACACTCTCGCCCAGGGCTGCCTCCAGAGCTAATTCTAATGGGGCCGGAAAATCGATCAGGTCAGCCACCGTTCCGCAGATTCCCGGGAATCTCTCCCGTCCCTGAAGGATGGCCTTCACCCCGGCCTCATAGCCTTCGTATCTCCGCTTCAGGTCCTCAAGAAAATCCAGTCGGGAAGAAGAGCTAACCAACTCCTCCCGTTGAGCGCCAAGCTTTTCCCGGAGAGTGGAGAGTTGAGAGTGGAGAGTGGAAATCTGCCGGCAAAGTTTTTCTTCCTCTTTTCCCAGCCCTTTTAGAAAGGCCTTCTTCTTCTCCAGGCTTTCGGCAAGCTCTTTCGCTCTCTCTTCTATCTTTTCCTTCTCCGCTTCCCCGCGCTCTTTTTCTATCTGCAATCTTCTCTTCCGGGCCGCTAAGTTCTCCAGAGTTACCTTAAGCCCGGTTAGGTCATTTCTAACCCTGGCCTCCCGGCTAACTATCTCCACCACAGTGGCCTTACTTTCCTCTATCTCCTTCTCCTCCTGCTCCATTTTTCGGGAGTCCTCTTCTAAGGATTTCCCCCCTTCCCTAACCCTTTCTTCCTTCTCTCCCCTCTCCCAGGATAACTTAGCTAATCTATCCTCTACTTCTTCAACTTCCTTCTGCAGTCGGGAGAGTCTTTCTTCCAGAGCCTCCCGCTCTCCCTGAGCTCTTTGCTTATCCCGGGACAACCCTTCCCGCTTCTCCCGAAGAAGGAGAATCCGGCTTTCAGTTTGGCTGAGCCGCGCCGTTAGCTCCTGGCTCTCCTTTTGCCTGGCGGTCAAAACCCTTTCCAGATCGAGAAGCTTTACTTTCAACTCCTCTAAGCGACTATCCCCCTGGCTGAGGCCGGCCGCCAACCTCTCTCTTTCGTCCTTAACCCTCTGCGCTTCCTGGGAGGAAAGCTCTTCCTCTTTCTTCAACTGACTCCATTCGGCCAGAGCCAATTTTATCTCTAACTCCTTCAAACCGGCAAAGGTTTCCTGATAACGCTCTGCTTTCCTCACTTGCCTCTTCAAGGAACCAACCTGCCGTTTCACTTCGCTGATGATATCACTGGCTCGAAGCAGATTCTGTTCGGTGGCTTCCAACTTCCGTAAAGCTACCTTTTTTCTCTCTTTATACTTAGTAATTCCGGCCGCTTCCTCAAAAAGATAACGGCGATCATTAGGCTTAGAACTTAAAATGAGGTCCACCTTCCCCTGTTCAATGAGAGAATAAGCCTCCGTCCCGATTCCCGTATCCATAAAAAGCTCATTTATATCCCGAAGGCGACAGGGGGTGCGGTTAATAAAATAATGGCTCTCCCCGGAGCGGAATACCCGGCGGGTAATAGTCACCTCACTATATTCCAGAGGAAGAAAATTCTCCGGATTGCTCAAGGTAAGAGAGACTTCAGCGATCCCCAGAGGTTTTCTTTCCGCACTTCCATTGAAGATGATATCCTCCATGCGGGAACCCCGGAGAGCTAAAGCGCTCTGCTCTCCCAGGACCCAACGGATGGCATCGGCAACATTAGTCTTCCCACACCCATTAGGTCCGACAATAGCCGTAATCCCCGGCTCGAAGATAAATTCTATCTTCTCCGGAAAGGACTTAAAGCCAAAAGCCTCCAACTTCTTAAAATACAAGCCCCCCCCTCCTTTTTTCCCTTAAATATACAGACCTCCCCCAAATAAGTCAAGAGAAAAATGTCCTCCTGTGATTCAGACAGTAGACACAGATGGACACCAATGAACACAGATTATAAACCTGGTAAAATTACTGAAAAAGTGTCCGCAAGGGAGATAGGGAAATAGTGAAGATATGGGGATAAAGAAAAGAGAGGAATAAAGAATAGAATTTAATATCTTCTTATCATCTATTTATCTCCCTATCCCTTTTAACCTAACAGCCTACAGCCTAATAGCCTATCATCAGTGAGTATCCGTGGTAATCAGTGTCTGAATTGCAAGATGAAGGAATGAAAGTCTTGATTACATAAGGAGGGATAGAAAATTGCAAAAAAATGTCCCAGGAAAAACCAAAAGTATGGTATAATTATAACAAAGGGGGTAATTTATGTGGTTGGGTAAGGCCTTATCTATCAAATTTAAGTATGGAGGAATATTCCCCTGTTGATTTCCATTGAAAATTTCCGGAGGTGTGAGAACAAGCATCCTAACTGGTATTTAAGAAATCATCTAGACAATGTCTATATGATATTCAACAACTACAATTACGAGAATAAATATCTGAAAACCCAATTGATAAAATGGCGGGCTAATCGGGGGGCCAGCGTAGATTGGGAAGCTTTCTTCTCACGAAAAAAGAGCTGCTTCAAAGGCTCCCGGGAAATATAAACCTGGCTAATCTTGAGGTAACTCAAGTCAGTCTCGTTATAGAAATAGTAAAAGAGCTTGATTAAATTAGGCCGCCTGCGGCGGCTGACTTTTCTTGACTCCTAACTGATTTGTG